>NZ_JACJSC010000023.1 GCF_014697575.1 Planktothrix sp. FACHB-1365
TGGGTTTGCCTTTAACTTTGTATTCTAAAACTATCATGGAATTCTCCTTGTTTCGACCTGTTTCTATGTTAACACAAATCAGGAAAATATTCACGGGGAATAAATTCCCCTGGGTCGATTTTCATCTGTTGTCTGTTGGCGTAGCCTGCCGTAAGGCATAGACACGCTCGTTTTCAATCTCCCAGGCTTGTCTTATAATCTATCCCCACTGATTTTTGCTCCCCAGGAAATCTTCTAAACTGTGCAGACACCGATCAAAAATTGATCATTGATCATCAAAGATAAATTGTTTTTTAATAAAAAAACCTTAAAGTGAACGCACGAGTGATATTGATCAGATCCAATGAATAATACTTTGAATTGATGGGGTTTATAGCTAGACTTTCTTCCCCAGGAATTGCAACTGGATTTGATGCTGTTTTTAGAGCTTTGATCCGCTCTCCTGTTTTGGGTCTGTAGAATCTTTAAAATTCTTATCGTTATGGCAAATTTTCCCCACCGATTCCACAGGTTTTCCACAGTGAAGCGGAACGTTTTCCCCAGGTAAAGCAGAGTTTTCCCCAAGAGAAGACGTGAGGTTGCAGCCTACTGGTGGAATTGGGGATTTTGCCAAGGGGAGGGAAAAGCATGAGAAAAACAAGTTATTTATGAACTTTTGTAACAGAAACAGGAGGTCAAATATCGATTCTTTCGTGACTGAATAGAAACTTCGTGACAGGTTGTAACAGTTTGCAACATTGACAACCCTACCCCTAGATCGCACAAAATGAATCGACTACCCAATTTCAAATTTTAGGGCTGAGGGGGAAATTAAGTCCCAACCCAGCCCTGATGTTGAAATTGTGCATTGTCCTGTACCAACACCGATGAGAGCAGTTTCATGAACACAAGTGTAAGTATCTTGACCGAAATTCCTGAAACGCTGCACGAATCCCTCCAGGGCTATCTGGAGACCCACCCAGACTGGGATCAAGATCGGGTTTTTTCCGCAGCCCTGTCGCTTTTTTTGTTGCAGAATGGAAATAGCAACACCCCAGAAGCATCGAGCAGTTATCGTCAAGCGGCTCGTGTTTATCAGGAAACCCTATTTCAGTCTTAGGAAGAAAAATACTCCTGTGCAGTTGTTTCAGGTGAATCAGCAACAGGGGGACGAAGAAACCATTACCTAATTTTATCGGCGTCCGGATCGAATCTAAGGTGTTGCATCAACAGGTGCACCCTTTGAGATCCGGGGGATAGAGTTAGTGGAGCGCCCTTGAGAACCGTTTACTGATCAATCAAATCGATAACCAACACTTCTAACCGTTTGAATAAAGGAAGGATTTTTAGGGTCGGGTTCAATTTTTTTCCGAATTTGACCAATATGAACATCAATCACCCGTACTCCTTCACTACTTTCATCTTGATAGCCCCAAACTTTTTGTAATAGTTCTTTGCGTTCCCAAGCTCGACCCGGTTTACTCGCTAAACAATACAGCAGATCAAATTCCAACGCACTTAAAGTGACTAATTCACCTTTAAGATAAACTTCTCGTCGATTAGGATCAATCATTAAATCCCCATAGATTAAGCTCTGGCGTTCTTTCTCCGATGTTGAGCGATGGCGCTTCAAAATGGCTTGAATCCGAAGGGTTAATTCTTCTAAATCAAAGGGTTTGGTTACAAAGTCATCTGCTCCTTGTTTTAACCCCAGTTTCGGATCTTGTTCACTGGTTAGCATTAAGATAAATACACTGGTTCGACTTTGCATTTCTCGGCATAATGCTAAACCTGTGGTATCGGGCAAATTCAAATCTAAAATCACTAAATCAGGGTTAAACTGTTCAAATGCCTTTAACGCTGAATCGCCGTCGGATGCAACCTCCAGTTGGTAGTTCTGTTGGCTAAGATAGCGACTAATTAAATTCCTGATTGCCGGATCATCATCAACTACAAGAATTTTTGCCGATGTCATAACAAGAGGGTTAAACGAAGAGGTGATTAAAAGGATAAGCTCAACACTTTTATACTCATTAAAGGCTTGAATTTTGTCCTCATTTCCTCCTCATGAATAGAGGGGATAAAAGAGGATAATATTCAAAACTTTAATATCAGTAGCTCCCCTTTAAATTGGACAATTATGTTCACCTACAAACCGTTAACAATTAATGATAATTATCTTTAATTATTGACGTTCTGTGGTGCGTCGATCAAACATATATCCCACACCCCGAATAGTTTTAATAAAAGAAGGTTTATCCGCATCAGGTTCAATTTTTTTACGAATCTGACCGATATGAACATCAACGACGCGCTGCTCCCCTTCATACTCATAATCCCACACTTCTTGCAATAATTCAGCCCTTCGCCAAGCTCGACCCGGTTTACGAGCTAAACAATACAGCAAATCAAATTCTAATGCACTGAGTGGGATTATTTCACCCCGAATATAAACCTCACGACGATTAGGATCAATGGTTAAATCCCCATAAACTAAATTTTTGGGTTGTGTTTGTGCTGGAGTTCGTTGACGCTTCAAAATCGCTTTGATGCGAAGGTTTAACTCTTCTAAATCAAAGGGTTTGGTTACAAAGTCATCTGCTCCCTCCTTCAACCCGAGTTTGGGATCTTTTTCGCTGGTTAGCATTAGGATAAATACACTGGTTCGACTTTGCATTTCTCGGCATAATGCTAAACCTGTGGTATCGGGTAAATTTAGATCCAATACTACTAAGTCAGGATTGAACTGTTCAAACCTTTCCAATGCCGAATGGCCATCACCAGCCGTGTCAACTTGATAGTCTTGTTGGCTGAGATAGCGACTAATTAAGTTCCGTATTGCCGGATCATCATCGACCACGAGAATCTTTGCAGATGCCATAACCACCCATATCGAGCAGAAGGTTGAGCAAGAATACTAAATAGACATCTCAATGTTAATGGAAAAGTTGAACCTACACCTAACAAAATGTCAATTTAGTTGTATTGCGTTACAGAGCGCGTAATATTTCAGGTAGTAGATGACCTGGAATTTGAGATAAAGCCTGATTTTGTCCCTGTAACCCAGACTCATTGTAGAAGGCACGAATGGTTCTGAGCAAATAACTCAACGTCGTTTGATGATGTTCAGTGATCTTTGAGTTAGGGATAACACCCTCTGCTGGCTGTTGTTTTTCTAGCTGACTAGACCCATTAATATCAGCTTGAAGATGGTGTTTGAGTGCGACTTCTAATAGAGAAATTCGAGTCGCTTTGCTCAGGGGGAAGTTCGAGTCTGTTGCCAGATGGTAATGCGTAAGCCCTAGGTTATTATGAGTCGCTAACGGATCAAAGGTGAGTTGGGTTGGACTCAGAGCGGATGCAATTGAGAGCGCCTTTTGATAGGCTGCAATTGCCCTTTTAAAGAATTTAGCACGAATCTCTGACTTCTGATAGTGGTTGGCTAAATGCCAATAGGCTATGCCCAAGTTATTATAGGTGGCTGCACAGGCAATGGGGGCTGATGCGCTGGTACGATAGGTTAAGGCTTGATGATAGGCATGAATGGCTTGCAGGAGCAACTTGGCTGAGGGTTGATATTGGCTGAGTGTCCAATAGGCGGTTCCTAAGTTGGTTTGGAGGAGGGCATAGTTGAGGGGGTCTTGTTGCGGGGTATAACATTCCATCGCCTCAGTATAGGCAGTAATGGCGGCTTTGAGATGAGGAATGGGGTGAGTTTTTTGGGCGAGTTTCCAATAGGTGGTTCCGAGGTTATTTTGAATTGTGGCATAATCTTGGATCTCAGAAGCATCAATTTTAGTCTTGTTTAACTTGAAGTAGGATAAGGCTTCTGTATAGGCAATTAAGGATTGTTCTAAGTTTTCAATGGGATCTCGCAGGTTGGCTAAATCGCTGTAGGCTGTTCCTAGGTTTTTTTGGATTTTGATGATCAGGTGGGGTTGAACTTCGGGGTCAATTTTCATTAAAGCATTTTGATAGAAAATAATGCTTTGTTCTAAATCGGAAACTACATCGGCTGAAGAATTTTTCTCTGGAAACCGTTGGCGAAATCGCATCCAATACAAGGTTCCTAAGTCATTACAGATATCAATAGAGTCCGGGGAATGATTTAACAATAACTCGGTTTCTGGAACAATTTCTAAGGCTTTTTCATAGGCTTGAATGGCAAGGGTATAGTTGAGTTCTGAATTGTCTCCGGCTACAATGCGATCGCGGTAAATTGTTCCTAATTGGCGATAAGCTTGACCCAGGGAGAAGGTATCGGACTGTTGTTGTAGGTACTGAATCTGATCCAGGAGTTGTTTTAAAGGATCGGATATTGTCTCGTCTAGGTGTGCAGGAACCCCAGGAGAATTTAAGGGAATCGTCTCTGATTCTACATCGCTGGGGGTTGGATCACTCATCCATTGAAATAATCCGGTTCGTCTGTGCCAAAACTCCGGTGCTGATTGTTGAATACAGCATAACCAAGGGGAAGAAATCCACAGCACTAAGCTACATTCTAAGCTGTCAAGATGCTGTTCTAGGGTGCGTAAATGCCGTAAAAATGACCATTGTATCGCCGGAGGTTGGCGGGTGAGATGTTCAACGCCTAAAATTTGAAATCCGAGCAATGATTTAGGGTCAGAATTAGATGAATTTTGAGCATACCATTGGGTAATTGCTTCAAAGGGATTAGGATCGTTTAAATCCAGTTTTAAATTAATTAAGGGTGAAAAAAGCGGGGAATTTAAACTGTGTTGGGCGGTTAAGATCGTCTGATTTTGGGCTAACAAATCTTTTTCTAATTGGAGTATCAGATAATTCCGCAACTTTAAGTTATCACAAACTGCAATAAAAATTTGATGGCGAAGTTGTAAACGGAGCGCCTGTTGTAAACGATGATAAGTTTGCTGATCAGTTTCCGATAATAGAATAGAAGAACTGTTGCTCGTCGCCATTGTCAATCATTTAGCCATTACACACCTCTATTTCTATTCTTCTATCAAGTTGTTCTGGCTCAGGAGGAGGCGACTTTTTAACGGTTATTTAAGAATAGTAAAAATTTTCACAGAACCCGCCCCTACTCTTAAAATTCCCTATTTTCCATAAGGACGAGTTCAATTGTATCTTGAGAGGTTAACAAAAAATTCCCAAAACCCATCTGGACTGAAGCGTTGATATTTTAGGATATGGAAGCAGCGAGGACGACTAAACCTCCGACTAAGGCAATCCCAGCAATACCAGCAATCAGATAATTCCGTTTTTGTGAACTCGTGGGGGGTTCGGCTGTGTAAACTTTAGGTTCGACCGCGAAGTTATTGAGTCGTCCACCCTCTTCTTTTATATAAGGCATGAGTAAAAATCCATAGATTACTATCTAGGATCAACCATAACAAAAATTTACACAAAAGGGAAACATTAACGGGTAATTGTACCTGTTAAGGGGGAAGAGGCTTCAGCATAGGTCTTGACCGGGATGCGTCCGGCGAGATAAGCTAAACGTCCGGCTTCGGTGGCCATTCCCATGGCTTTTGCCATGACTATTGGATTTTGGGCTAAAGCGATGGCTGAATTAATTAATAACGCATCCGCTCCCATTTCCATGGCTAAGGTGGCTTCACTGGGTGCACCAATGCCCGCATCCACGACAACGGGAATTTTGGCATTATCGATAATAATGGCAATATTGGCGGCGTTCCTAATTCCTTGTCCTGAACCAATGGGAGATCCTAATGGCATCACCGTTGCACAGCCAGCTTCTTCTAATCGTTTTGCTAAGAGGGGATCGGCGTTAATATAGGGTAACACC
Source organism: Planktothrix sp. FACHB-1365 (assembly GCF_014697575.1). GTDB lineage: Bacteria > Cyanobacteriota > Cyanobacteriia > Cyanobacteriales > Microcoleaceae > Planktothrix. The sequence goes on from NZ_JACJSC010000023.1 coordinate 5,771, forward strand.
GCAAAGCCTTCTTTCACTAATTGTTCGGCGGCTTCTAAGGTTCCAATCGGGTCAGGAAGCAAATATTTACTATCAGGAATGACTTCTAATTTAACAAAATTATTGTCTTCCTGTCCTAATAATTTTGCCATTTCTCGCCCTAATCTGGCTACCCGAATGGCGTCTTCGGCGGTTTGACATCCGGCGGTATTGGGGAGCATCCAAATTTTATTCCAATCAATGGCTTCGGCTAATCCTTCATGTCCGGGGGCTTGGGTTTGGACTCGTCTAACAGCAACGGTGACAATTTCGCAGCCACTCGCTGCAATACTATCCTGCATTTGTTGGAGGTTGCGATATTTCCCGCTTCCCGTCATTAACCGAGATTTAAAGGTTTTTCCCGCAATGGTTAAGGGGGTATCCAGAAGAGATGGGGTTGGTTTTTCTAGGGTTTGCATCAGTGTTAATCTTGAGTTAAAAAGGTTCAATTTTTATTGTAATTGAATTGAGGTAAAAACCGATCAATTATCTCGGATTTTTGAAGATTAACTTCAAAAATACTAATAAATTATTTTTGTTCTTCGATTAAATAGGAACACCAATCACTCCAACTTCCTCCGTACAGTTGAGCGTGATGAATCCCCGCTAATTCTAAGGATAATAAATTAACACAGGCTGTGACTCCTGAACCACAATAAACGATAATTTCTTCAGCCTCTTTAATCTTTTCCCAGCGTTGGGATTGTTCATTTATTTTAACAAATCCGGTGGATTCTGTCACCTCTTGCCAAGGATAATTAACGGCCCCCGGAATACAGCCTGCAATGGGATCAATGGGTTCGGTTTTGCCTAAATAACATTCGGGTTCACGGGAGTCTACAACCACAACTCCGGGTAAATCTTTTCGGGCTTTTACGGTTTCAATATTAACCAACATTTCGGGATGAATTTGCGGTGTAAATTGTCCGAATTGGGCTGATGGAATTTCTGAACTAATCGGATATCCCGAATTTTTCCACTGGCTAAAACCGCCATCTAATAAAACGACTTTTTCATGTCCATAATAACGTAGCAACCACCACAACCGCGAAGCAAAAGCGAATCGAGAATCATCATAGGCGACAACTAGAGTTTGTTGAGATGTTATCCCAATTTCTGATAATTTTGCCGCCAGTTTTTCCGGGTTGGGTAGGGGGTGACGTCCGCCGTGTTTTTGAATGGGACTGGATAAATCTTGGTCTAAATCTAAATAAAATGCGCCGGGAATATGACTGTCTTGATATTGTTGTTGTCCGAGTTTGGGATTAGCTAAGGAAAATCGACAATCTACAATTACAATATTGGAATCTTCGAGATGGTTTGCTAACCAGTCTGGGGAAACAATTAATTGGGGTTCTGTCATGGCAATATTGATAATAATGTGATTTAAAGGTTTATGGGAAGCCCTGAAGGGCTTACTACTTAATCAGGAGAATTTATTTTATCATTATCATATCGTATTCTTAAATAGAATGAGTTTAATCTTTTTTACAGAAATCAGGAAAAACGTTATGATTGCTAATTCTCAACCCTATATGGCGCGTGAAGATTATCTCGAAGCTGAAAAGAACAGTCTGATTAAGCATGAATATATTCAAGGGGAAATTTATGCGATGGTGGGGGCGAGTGATGCCCATGTTACCATTGCAGGTAATCTTTTTGCCTTGTTGAGAAATTACTTAAGAGGAAAAGGCTGTCGGGTTTATATGGCGGATATGAAAGCTGATATTGAAATTTTAGATATCTATTATTATCCTGATGTGATTGTTACTTGTGATCCTAGAGATAGGGAATTTCAATATTTTAAACGATATCCTAAATTAATTGTTGAGGTGATTTTCCCTGAAACAGAAGGATTTGATCGCGGTAAAAAATTTGAAGATTATCGACATTTGGACACTTTGGAAGAATATGTTTTAATAGCTCAAGATCGGATTAGTGTAGAGTGTTTTAGAAAAAATTCTGAGGGCTTATGGGTTTTATATCCTTATAGTTCAGGACAAGAAATTTATTTAGAAAGTCTGGATTTTCGCTGTTCAATTACTGATATTTATGAAGAGGTTGAATTTCAAGTTACAACTGAATCGGATAGAAACTGGGTTTCTTTATGAGTTGATTATTATAAATAATTAGATGGTGCGTGCGCTGCGCTTACACACCCTACAGAGGAGGAAAGATGATAGAAAATCAAGGATTAATACCCCAATTAACGGCTGATGGTTCGTTTACGTTTTTCTCCTCGGAATTTGGAGAATTATTTCATAGTCATTTTGGAGCCAAACAGGAAGCAGAACAAAAGTTTGTAGTCCCCTTACAGTTAAGAAAAAAAGCCGAAACATCTCCCTTATTTTTACTTGATATTTGTTACGGGTTGGGTTATAATACAGCAGCAGCATTAACCGCTATTTGGGACGCTAATCCTAACTGCAAAATTGAATGGATCGGCTTAGAATTTGATCAACGCATTCCCCAAGCAACCTTAGAGTTTAATTTACTCCATGACTATCCTAATTATATTCAAGAAATTTTAAAACAACTGGCTCAAAATTATTATCTCAAAACAGAATTATTCAACGCTCATTTAATGATTGCGGATGCTCGAAATACCATTCAAACCGTTTACAATTCTGGGTTTAAAGCCGATGCCATTTTTCTCGATCCCTTTTCGCCGCCCCATTGTCCCCAATTGTGGACAGTCGAATTTTTAACCCTAGTTGCTCAATGTCTCAAACCCCAGGGACAGTTAGCGACTTATTCCTGTTCGGCTGCGGTCAGAAGGGCTTTACTGGATGCGGGATTAAACATTGGCTCTACCTCTCCAGTGGGTAGGCGCACACCAGGAACAATCGCCAGTTTTGAGGGTTTACCGCCTCTGTCTCTCCAAGAACAGGAACATCTGCAAACCCGCGCCGCCATCCCCTATCGAGATCCCAGTTTATCCGATACGGCGGAAGTGATTATCCTCCGTCGCCAAGCCGAACAAGACACCTCGACCCTTGAGCCCACATCCCATTGGAAGAAACGATGGCGCAGTGAGTCCATCTTGTGAAAAGATAGGTTAGGATGCGATTATCGTGTCTATTACTCACAGTTGACACCAAAACATTAGATGGTAGCGGTAGCAATTTTAGCGGCGGGACGCGGAACTCGCATGAAATCTGACCTTCCCAAGGTTTTGCATGAGTTGGGGGGGCGCACTTTAGTTCAACGGGTTTTAGAAAGTTGTGTTCGGCTGCAACCTTCTCGGCGATTAGTAATTGTGGGCTATGGCGCTGATTTAGTCCGCGATTCTCTTCAACAAACGGATACGCAACCGGCTTTAGAATTTGTTGAACAAACGGAACAATTAGGCACAGGTCATGCCATTCAACAATTACTCCCCTATTTAACAGACTTTACTGGGGATTTACTGGTTTTAAATGGGGATGTTCCTTTATTACGTCCTAACACTTTAGAACAGTTAATTACCATTCACAAAGAACATGGAAATGCAGCGACTTTATTAGCCGCCCATTTACCCAACCCAACCGGATATGGTCGGGTATTTTGTGATAGTCAAAATTTAGTCAAGCAAATTGTTGAACATCGAGACTGTACGGATGCTCAACGCCAAAATCATCGAATTAATGCGGGAGTTTATTGTTTTAATTGGCCGAAGTTAGCAGAAATTTTACCTAACCTGAAAGCCGATAATGATCAACAGGAATATTATCTCACGGATACTGTTCATCTTTTGGATCAAGTGATGGCGGTGGATGTGGATGATTATCGAGAAATTTTAGGAATTAATAGTCGCCAACATCTGGCGAATTCCTATCATGTTTTACAAGATTGGGTTAAAACGAATTGGATGGCGGCGGGAGTAACGATTATTGACCCCGATAGTGTCACGATTGATGATACGGTACAGTTAGAACCGGATGTAATTATTGAACCCCAAACCCATTTAAGGGGAAATACAATCATTCAAACGGGAAGTCGCATTGGCCCTGGAAGTTTAATCGAAAATAGTCAGATTGGAAAAAATGTCACGGTGCATTTTTCCGTTGTTTCTGATAGTGTTGTTGCGGATGAAACCCGCATAGGGCCTTATGCCCATTTAAGGGGTCATGCTAAAGTGGGTGAACACTGTCGCATCGGAAATTTTGTAGAATTGAAAAATGCTGAGGTGGGAAATTCTACTAATATTGCCCATTTATCCTATTTGGGAGATGCGACATTAGGAGATAAAGTTAATATTGGGGCGGGAACAATTACGGCTAATTATGATGGGGTGAAAAAGCATCGCACAACGATTGGAGATCGAACTAAAACCGGGTCAAATAGTGTTTTAGTCGCCCCTCTAACCCTAGGAAATGATGTCACCGTGGCGGCGGGCTCTGTTGTTACCGATAATGTCCCTGATGATAGTTTAGTCATTGCTCGTGAACGTCAAGTAATTAAACCCGGTTGGCGCTTAGAATCACCAGAATAATATTAACCCAATTCCCCATTCGTAATTCGTAATTCGTAATTCGTAATTCGTAATTCGTAATTCCCCATTCCCTATTCCCTGGTTTAATATGACTAAACTCTCATCTCCCCCTCCGGTGATTTCTTCCCCTAATTTGATTCAACAGAGTTTTCCAGGTTTATACTCCTTTTGGAAGTTCTCTCGTCCCCATACGATTATCGGTACAACTTTAAGCGTGTTGGGGATGTATTTAATTGCCATTAGTGAGTTCAGGCAATTTCCCGGTTTTAGTTGGAATGGGTTGGCTTTATTTTGCAGTTGGTTGGCTTGTATTTGTGGCAATATTTATATTGTGGGTTTAAATCAACTCGAAGATATTGAAATTGATCAAATAAATAAACCCCATTTACCCTTAGCTGCTGGAGAATACTCCCGGTTTCAAGCTCAACTGATTGTCGGAATAACGGGAATATTAGCCTTGAGTATTGCAGCGTTTCAAGGTTATTATTTATTGGGAATGGTCGCTATTAGTCTGCTATTGGGGACAATCTATTCTTTACCCCCTATTCGGTTAAAACGCTTTCCCTTTTGGGCTGCATTTTGTATTTTTACCGTTAGGGGAATTATTGTTAATTTAGGGTTATATTTACACTTTAGTTGGATTTTATCAGGAAAATCACTATTTTTAATCCCGACAATACCGCCTTCTGTTTGGGCGTTAACATTATTTATTTTAGTGTTTACCGTAGCGATCGCAATTTTTAAGGATATTCCCGATTTAGAAGGCGATCGCCAATTCCAGATTAACACCTTAACGATAAAATTAGGAACCGTAACGGTCTTTAATCTATCTCGATGGATACTGACTAGCTGTTATTTAGTGATAATTTTAGGAAGTGGGTTTTTACAATCCTCTGTTAATCCCCTATTTTTAGGATTTAGTCATTTAGTTTTATTGACTCTCTTATGGTGGCGCAGTCAAACCGTTGATTTAAGCCAGAAACAATCTATCGCCCAATTTTATCAATTTATTTGGAAACTGTTTTTCCTAGAATATTTAATCTTTCCCCTCTCCTGCTTATTCACTTAATGAAACCCAGGGGAAGCAACCCCAAAGACTGGAAAATATAGTTAAGTTTTTCTAATTCTTCTATAAAAAGAATTTTGTTTTTTAAAATATTGTCAGGGAATCTTGATATTTTATTGAAAATACCTCTCAAATAGTTGACGAAATCATAGGGGTTCTGGTAGACTTAAAAAAATACCACCCAAGGGGTTATTGTGTCTATAGGTCAAATTGGGGGCTAAAACCCTTATCCTCTCGTAAAATATCTTGATTTCCTGACGATTTTTTAGCTTGGCGATGCACGGGTTTTTGAAGGGGAACATTAAACCCAAAATAGGGGCTTGACAAAATCAACATTTTATGCAGTCAGACAATAGCGATCGCCATATACCCCGATAAATCTTAAAGACCTTTGTGGTGTCTTCCCAACTACCAAAAATCAGTAATATTATATCCAAATTCCTGGATCATTCTTCTTAATAACGGTAAACTCAAGCCAATCACATTAGTATGACATCCTTCTAATTTTTCTACAAATAAACCGCCTTTTCCTTCAATAGCAAAACACCCAGCACAGTTGAGGGGTTCTCCGGTAGCAATATAAGCTTTAATTTCACTATCAGAAATATTAGCAAAATAAACATTCGTCGTTTGACAATACACCAAGGTTTGATGGGTAGAAAGATTAATTAAAGCATGACCTGTATAGAGTTGTCCAACTTGACCTCGCATAGTTTGCCAACGGGCGATCGCTTCTTCAATATTAGCAGGTTTGCCATAAATTTCTCCCTCAACCGCCAGAACCGAATCACATCCCAAAACCAATATAATCTCCCCTTGTAATTTAGGAGAATTAATTAAAGCTTGGGTCACAACTTCTGCTTTAGCTTGGGCGAGTTTTTGGACTAACTGCACCGGATTAGAATCTTGGATTTGAGATTCATCAAAATCACTGGGGGAAATTATAGGCTGAATTCCCACCGTTTCTAATAACCGTTTGCGCGCTGGAGAAGCAGAAGCTAAAATAAATGTGATTCGATTAGGCTGAGTCATAAATGCAATGAATCTAAATTAATACACATTAAAAGATTGAACAACTTGTTCTAAAAGTTGATGAGCTTTTTGCCAACGTTTTTCAGTGGTAGAAACATTTAATGTAAATAGTTTACCGCGACTAATGGCAACACTGGCAAAATCATGACGTTTTTGATCATTAGGGAGTTGTACCGCATATTCTAACCAATAATAAAGATTCGATCCTTTCGTGTATGATTCTGCACTAATCAGTTCGGCGGTGCGTCCTGAACCTTCAGGAGCGATCGCTTTTTTGCTTAAGGTATATCCCACTTCTGTAGGGCTTCCAATATCGGATAAAGTTTGACTGGGATTAGAAATAGGATTAATCACCACACTCACATTTTCACTTTGTTCAATCATATCGTGTAGCACCGTATCGGGGCCGTTAGACACACTCACCTGCGTCCATCCATTCGGATACGCAAATTCATAACCATCTGCGGTATCAACAAAGCTATTTAATCCGACACCAACAGACACACAACCTGTTAAGCTAAGGCTAAAACAGACTAAAGCAATTGCCAAAATTCGTTTGAACATCTGAGCGTTTCCCTTATTAAATCTTGAATAAGTGCGTTTTACTGGGATCTGGGCGATCTCAGTTCTGTTATTTTCTCATTATTTGGGCGTTTGGGTTCAATTTTTATCAATTCCTGTTTGAATGGGAGTAGTTGGGGATATTCAGTTAATTAATTCATCACTTGTCTGCAAATCTTTCAAGAGTTTCTCCGTAATTTCAATCAGTTCATAGACAAAATTTTGCGTAAGTTGTGTCGTTTTAAAACCATGAGCAATGGAGTTACGGAATGAGATCGCATCCATGAGTAACCGATACTCAGATTGAGAAATTATGCCCTCTGTTGCTAGTTGTTTGACTAAATAAAGTGGATCAAGTCTTTGTAAACTCAACTCTTCTTTTTCTGTAATCAGCCTTAAAGTTGCCTCAACTAAAGACCAGCAATATAACATCGCTGATTCTAAATGCTGCGTTGTTAGTTGCTTTACCAATTGCAATTGTGATTCAATTTCATCTTTTTGCAACGAACGTTTTGCTTTCGGAAAATAGGTTATATCCTCCGGGTTAATCATCACAAACTCAAACCTCCAGCCCGGATGTTCTTCTATGACTTTGGCTAAATTTTGTAAATATTGATCAGAGTAAGAGTTGAGTGAAGCCCGTGACTTAACCTCAATAACAACTGCTTCTTCGCCCCGGCGGACTATCAGATCAGGACGATAAATTTTCAGAAATTCAGGTAATTCTTCAAGGTTAGGATGAAGGAAAATTTCGTAACCTTTTTGGCGATAATTCTCGGCTAATTTGAGTAATTGTTCTCTTTCTTGCTTGGCAGTTAAAGTTGACATCATGTAAGTACCTCTTGGTCAGGAGCATCAAGTACGATAATATGCAAAAATTGATTCCCACGGGCAAAGCCTTCTGCCAATATCGAGGTCATATTTTCTATCTTAAAGTTACCCGACAAATTCCTCTTCCTAACGATAATATCGGTTACTTGACCATCATCGACATAGGCTAACCCGATAATTGAATCTTGAATGGGTTTAACTATATTATCCACATCCATAGCCACAGAGTCATAGAAATAGGTTATTTGCAGCATAACAAATCCAGTCGCGGTTTGTTGATCCGAAGACCAGTATTTTTCCGCCTCTTGTCGTACTGTTACTTTCCATTCTCTAAGACGCTCTCGTCTACGAGCTTGTTGTGATACTGGTGGCCCATCTACTATAAACTCAAATTTGCTCAATGTGTTAATTACCCCAAACGAATCCTGTCTATAACTTACACTCTCTCTTAGCTATAGCAATTCGCGCCGAGGTTGTAATAATTTTAAACGTCTATGAAACAGCCAAAAGTAACGAAAATGATTTCTCGAATTCATCGAATCTCTTGACTTCTACTCCTAAAAAGCTGACTACAATTTGATAGAATAAAACCGGAAAATTAGGGTCAGAGAATCTCATGAGCTTAGACAAAATTATTGTTCCCTTGGATGTTCCAACTCAAGAAGAGGCGATCGCACTGGTTGAAAAACTGCCTCAAGTCACATTTTGGAAAGTCGGTTTAGAATTATTCGTTAGTTCTGGCCCTGAAATTTTAACCTTCCTCAAAGCTCAACAAAAACGAATTTTTCTCGATTTAAAATTCCATGATATTCCCAATACTGTAGCCGGAGCTTGTCGATCTGCATCCCGATATGGGGTTGATTTAATCACCGTTCATGCAACCGCCGGAAAAACAGCCTTAAAAGCAGCCCAAAAAGCAGCCGAAGAAGGTGCAAACCAGTCAGGGTATCCCGTCCCCAAATTAATCGCCATTACCCTATTAACCAGTTTAAATTCCAGAGATTTAGCCTTTGATTTAAAAGTCCCTTTAGAATTACCAGAATATACGTTAAATATGGCTTTATTAGCTCAAGAAAGCGGGTTAGCAGGAGCCGTTTGTTCCCCCCAAGAAGTCTCCCAACTCCGTCAAACCTGCGGAGATGAGTTTCTATTCGTCTGTCCTGGGGTACGTCCCACTTGGTCAGAACGTGGCGATCAACAACGCACCTTTACCCCCGCCCAAGCCCTCAAAGCCGGAGCCGACTACCTTGTCATCGGACGTCCGATCACCGCCTCGGATGATCCCGTTAAGGCCCTAGAACGTATTATTGAGGAAATGGGTTGACAGTTGGGTGTTGGATGGGTGGATGGTGCGTGCGCGGAGCTTACGCACCCTACAGTTTTAGGTCAACGGCTACCCGATGGGCACAGGCGAAGCCGGAGAAGGCAACAGCGTTTAATCCTTGGCCGGGGAATGTGCTATCACCGACACAATATAACCCTCGAATAGAAGTGCGGTTAAAGGGCATTCCTAGGAGTCCCTTTAACTTATGGGCGGGAATGGGGCCATAGGTTCCATCCTGTCGGTTCAAAAAGCGACGATGCGATCGCGCCGTTCCCACTTCCATATAATCTAACCCCGCATCTAACCCCGGAAAAAAGGTTTCTAAATGATTAATAATTCTACCTGCGGCTTCTTCTTTTTTAGCTTCATATTCAGACTCTGGTAATTTTTCCCACTCATCAATCCAACTAGGGGTAAACACATGAACAATATGATACCCTTCTGGAGCTAAACTCGGATCTAATAAAGTGGGAATAGAGACAAAAATTGTCCCTTCTGGTTCCTCCATTTTTTCCCAATCTTGAACAATAATATGGTGACAATCCGTTTCCGGGGGGAAGACAGACGCTTCAACTCCTAAATGTAAACTCAAGAAACTTGGAGATTTTTGATAGCGTTCTCGCCATTTATGTTCAGCCCTGGGAATTAATTCCGGGGGAATTAACTTACCAAAGGTATCCCAACGAGTCGCATTAGAAACGATGCGTTTTCCGCGATAAACTGTACCATCAACCAGTTCCACACCCACCGCTTTTCCGTTTTCTAATAAAATTTGTTTAACTCGGGCTTTATATTGAATTTGTCCCCCGAATTTTTCTAATCCTTCAACTAATTTCAGGGCGATTTGACCGACTCCTCCTTTAGGATAATTAATTCCTCCATAATGGCGATCAGAAAATACCATTCCAGCGTTGATCATCGGAGTTAAATCCGCCGGAACCACTGACCAGCAGTAACATTCAATATCGATAAATTTTAAAAGTTCAGGATCAGTAATATAACGTTTCGCTATATCCCCGACATTTTGGGGAAGATACTGCACTAACCCTAAACAAGATCCCGGCTCTTGGAAAAACACCCGCATTAAGTAACGAGGTTCTTCCAAGGACAGTAACTCCATTGAGTTCAAACAGTTAAAGACGTTCCAGCATTCATCATAAAATTTACGAATTCCTTTTTCTTCGTGGGGGAACCGGGTAATGAGTTCTTGCAAAAATTTCTCATAATCCCGGTGAACTCTCAATGTCAGATCATTGGGTAGATGATAGTGGATTTGAACCGGATCGGGAATCGTCTCTAACGTTACGTTTACCGCTTGTAACGCACGGGTGAGCAGATTGGTGGTTCCTTTATCCCCAAAGCCAAAAATCATCGACGCACCGACATCAAATCGATATCCCTCTCGTTCAAAATATGCAGAACTTCCACCGGGGATGATATAGCTTTCCAACACAAGAACTTTTGCGCCCTTCGCAGCTAATTGGGTCGCAGTCACCAGTCCTCCAATACCAGAACCAATGACAATCACGTCAAATTCCTGATATGCGTTAGAACTATATTCAGTAAAAGACTGGAATGGCGTAGAAACAGGCATCGGGTCAACTCTCTTAAGCATTTCCTGACTCTACAGTGTAGCGTCTTCCGCCCAATTCAGAGAGTTCAATCTTCACACTTCCCCCAAAAACCCTTAACTACTATGGCGCTACGCGAAGCGGGAACAGGGAACAGGGAACAGGAAACAGGGAGCACTTTGACAAGCGAGCGTGCTTCGCAGTAAGAAGTGAAAGGGTTTCAGGATTCAAAAAATATCCTAACTCTAATGCGTAGTGCTATAACTCTTAACCCCCTGCTCCCCCATCTCCCCCTTGTCCCCTTGTCCCCTTGTCCCCTTGTCCCCCCGTCCCCTTGTCCCCTTATCCCCAACAAGAAATTCGGGGCCAGTCTACCATTGCGGACTGCCCCGTTTGCCGATCCTTTGAGAGGAGAACACTACAATTTACTATAGTCTTATTGAAAATAATTGTCAACTCATAGTTACATTTTTTAAAATATTGAGTAAAAATTTGGGTTTCTAGCTTTGTCGTTATAGGATGTCACTATGGAGCAAAAAATATACTTAGTCTAACTTTTAGCTTTTAAGTGGCTCATATCGTCCCACGTTAACTTATGAAACACACCCTATCTGTTCTAGTAGAAGATGAAGCCGGAGTCCTGACGCGAATTGCAGGTTTGTTTGCGCGTCGAGGTTTCAATATTGAGAGTTTAGCCGTAGGCCCTGCTGAACAATCAGGTATTTCTCGAATTACAATGGTTGTTCCGGGAGATGACCACATTATTGAACAGTTGACCAAACAACTCTACAAACTGATCAATGTGCTCAAAGTGCAGGATATTACCGAGGTTCCCTGTGTGGAACGAGAGTTGATGCTATTAAAGGTCAATTACAATAGCAGCACCACTCGCTCAGAAATTATTGAGTTAGCCCAAATTTTCCGAGCGCGGGTTGTGGATATTGGCGATGACTCCCTAACCATCGAAGTCGTCGGCGACCCTGGAAAAATGGTGGCCATTGTCCAAGTCTTAAGTCGCTTTGGCATTCGGGAAATTGCTCGCACGGGTAAAATTGTCTTGGTGCGGGAGTCGGGCGTTAATACCGAATTCCTCAAAACTCAAGCTCCTGTTGAAGCTCGATTTTAAGATTGACCTGTTCAGGGTAAGGGCGAGGACACCTCGCCCCTATGGTTAGGGGGGATAGGATCTTCCTTTTTGAAGAAATGTTGATTTTTAAGTCATTTTTCAAAAAAATTGTTAGAATAGAAAGAGGTGAGCGATCGCATAGTGTTGAGGCTCATCGGTTAAAGTTATGAAAATAAACGTGATGAATGAACAGGATTGTTCAGCCGTTTATAACGCGCTGATAGAGATGTTAAATTCTGTAAAATTGGGGTGGGTAACAGAACAAGTCGCCGATGTTATTAGTGCGGGAAAAACCACTGAAGAGATGGTATCCGGTCGAAAATCTCCTGATTTAAAATTAAGTTATTATACCCCCCAAGAACAATTATTACTGTTGATTTATGCCATTGAAAAATCAGTCATTCATACCGGAGAAATTGAAGGTGAAATCATGGATATTTTGAGCCATGAAGCGACAACTTCTGATTTAAAACCCGAATTAAGATTTACCTCATCGGTGGATGGCAAAGGTAAACTGTTTAAATATAATATTGAATCCGTTAATAGCCGACAAGAAAAAATTCAAGAATTACAAAAATTATTAGGACAATTACGTCAGGAGATTGGAAGTGATGCCAATTAATACAGCCTTACTAGAAAATATTAATCAACAGTTAAAACAAAGTTTAAATTCTGATCTCAAAACAGCTAGAGATCTTGACGATTGGTTTAAATTTTACATTTTTAATATTATTGTCAAAGCCGCCCGAAATGAAGGAGCCTTCGTTTATTATAAAGATGTTTTGAAACGAAATCCTGAAACCTTAGTTTTTCGTAGACGGGCTGGACAAATTTATGATCTCACCCAACCTTATACCCATGCTGTGATTGAATTTGAACAAAAACCTCCGTTAGAAATTCATGTCGGAGTTAAAATTCATGGTCGGTTAAGGGTGTTATATGATTGTGATGTTTGTGTTCTCTATAAAATGGAAGCCGATAGTTGTCGCACCAATAAACGAGAACCGCGCGCCTCTCGAATTTTCCTCGCCATAGATTGTCAACATTATGCCTCAGAATTGCGCCTAGAATTTGCTCAAGCTTTTATTGCGTTTTCTTCAGAATTAAGAGTAGCTGGGGATTGTTATTTTGTATCTAATAGTGCGTCTAATCCCGTGGCGAAACTATTAGCGAGTCGGAAACGTAAATGGGAATATGATATTGTTCCTAGCCAAACCAATAATGTTAATCGGTTGATGTACGAATTTCAGACAAAATTTAAAGACTTTAAAGCTAGAAATTAATCTGTTAAAGGTTAACTTAGGAATATTTCAACCCCAGATGATCCAGGCAAAAAATGTTGATCTTAAGGGATTTTTGCCTTGATCCGAGGTCAGCAGAGGAGAGAGGATTATTAACTGTCCCCCTGATCTGCAACAATAGTAACATCCCCGCTCGGAAGGGTTGAGGGACTGTTGTGTTTTTTCATTCAACTCAAAACACTTGGGATATGAAACGTTATCGTTCAATTCTGGCTTGCATTTTAGCCCTAGTTACAACATTTGTCGTCGGTTGCGGTTCTCCGAAAGTGGAAATTCCTAAAACCTATACCGAAGCCCAAATTCAACAAATCCAAAAATATAACTCTGATCTTTTAGCCCTGCGCGATCGCTTCACAACCGAACTTCCTCGGTATATTAGCGCTCGGAATTGGGTACAAGTGGACACCTTTATTCACGGGCCATTGGGAACCTTATTGCAAGAAATGAATTATTTAACCAAAAACTTGTTACCCGATGCCCAGCCTAAAGCCCGTGAACTGGCTAGAGAAGTGTTTGATCACTTAGTTGAAGTGACCAAAGCCGCAGAAAACCGTGATCCAGTAAAAGCTGCGTCAGGATATCAAGAAGCACTCAAAGATTTAGATTCATTTTTGAGTTTAGTTCCTCAAGCTTAAGGAACATTGATTGAATCTGGAATCAATTTGAGATATAATAGAGGCGTGAAATATCACGTCTCTATTCGATTTTTAAAGCATAAATTCCGAGGCAACAATCATCGTTCCTATCCCGGCATCCGTAAACACTTCTTGTAATAAGGCATGGGGAACACGACCATCTAAAATATGAGCCGCCCGAACTCCTTGAGCCAAACTTCTGACACAACAAGTCACTTTAGGAATCATACCCCCCGAAACAATTCCTTGGTCAATTAATTGTCTTGCTTCCTGAATATTAACTTGGGCAATTAAAGTATCAGGATTATGATAATCTTCTAAAATTCCGGCCGTATCTGTTAATAGAATTAACTTTTCAGCACCCAAAGCCGCCGCAATTTCCCCCGCAACCGTATCGGCATTCATATTATAAGCCTGTCCATTTTCATCCGTTGCGACACTAGAAACCACAGGAATATAACCACTACTGACCAAAGATTCTAATAATTTAGTATTAACACTGCTCACTTCCCCCACAAACCCAATATCCGCTTGACCTTGAGGACGAGCTTTAATTAAATTGGCATCTTTCCCGCATAACCCAACGGCTTCTCCTCCAGCTTGGTTAATCAGAGAAACAATTTCTTTATTCACCCGACCCACTAACACCATTTCCACCACATCCATCGTTGCTGCATCCGTCACGCGCAACCCATTTTTAAATTGAGGTTGAATTCCCAGTTTTCCCAACCAACTGTTAATTTCCGGGCCACCTCCATGAACCACCACCACTCGAATTCCGACAAAGGAAAGTAACACAATATCTTGCATCACCTTATCTTTGAGGGAACTATCCTTCATCGCAGCCCCACCATATTTCACCACAATAGTACGATTGGAAAACTTTTGAATATAGGGGAGCGCTTCACTAAGGACTTTAGCGCGAATCGCCGTTTCGGTTTTGTCGAAGTCGCTATATTTAAGCATAGAAATTTCCTGAGCACGTTTAGAGACGGATTCATTAGGGTTTTGGTTCATTAGGTCAAGATCTTACCGAACCCGCCCCTAAGATTTTAGTTGATTTGAGGGTTCCATAAATGCCCACCAACGACTAAGCGGCAAATAGATGACAGGAGCCCACAAACTGCTCAAAATGGCCGTTGACAGTGCCACCCGTTGTTGATGTAGCCACAGTTGTTCTAAATCGGAATAACCAAAGGCACTAAATTGTAAACCTCGAATCGTTTCTACGATAACAGCCATACCAAAAACAATCAAAGCAACAGAAATAAAATCCTCCTGAATTTTTTTGATAATACGTTTGTAAATAACAACGGTTAAAACAGCAACGGCAATAAAGGGAAGGATATGGGAAGGTTGAACGCGGGTTAATCCATCTAAAATTAATCCACAGGTTAAACCTCCAATAACGGCTTCGAGTAAAGTGCGTTTAATACTCCAAGCCACCAGCCAAATTAACACCCAGTTTGGAGTAATCCCAAACAATTCTATGCCAGGGATACGAACCAAAGATAACCACATACAAACCATTAAGGAAATAATGGTAACAGTCCAATTTAAAACTTGATTTGGTTTAAAAAACATGAATATAGCAATCCTATTTGAGTTGTATCCTAAAATTTCGGTTCAAAAGGGAACAGGGAACAGGGAACAGGGAACAGGGAACAGGGAACAGGGAACAGGGAACAGGGAACAGGGAACAGGGATAATACTTTTGGCTGTTTCATATCAGTTTTAAATTATTACAACCTCTGTCTTGAAGGCGCGGATTGCTATATTTAGGGAATTAATTCATTAAAAATTACTATTTTTGTTGAATGATACACGGGTTTTAGAAATAAGTTAAGGCGGATAGACAAAACCCTAGAATTTAATTTAAACCTTAAATCTATTGCCCTGGCGGGATAGGTTGTACAGAAGGATTAAGAGTTTTATTCGATTCCGAAGATTTTTTTGCATTAGGATAAATAATCACCCATTCTAAAGAAGAAATCGGCGCAAAAAATTCAACAATTGCTTCAGGAGCAGGAGCTTTATTCATATCTAAAGAAATAACTTTTCCAATGGGTAAACCGGCGGGTACAATCTGACTAAAAGCGGAGGTTACAACCACATCTCCCACCTTAACATTGGGATCACTTTCAAAGAATTCCATCACGCCTTGCTCCGTCGCATTTCCCTTCAAAAATCCCATATTGCGACTGCGGCTAACAGTGACTCCAATCCGACTCATCGGATCACTCAGAAGCATGACTGTGCTAGTATTAGGGGTGACACTGATGACTCGTCCGATTAATCCCCCAGGTGCCACAACTAAATCTTGATTTTGAATTTCTTGCTGACTCCCACGACCGATAATAATTTGTTTCCACCAGGAATCTGCACTGCGACCGATTACAGGAGAAACAATTCCTTTATCTTGTTTTTTAGAAGCCACATAATTTAAAAGTTCTTGAAACTTTTGATTTTGGGTTTGTAATTCTTGAATTTGAGCTTCTAATTGATTAATTCGCGGAGCAATTTGTCGAACAATTTTCTCTTGTTCTGTAACTGTTGATGTTGCTAAATGAAAGGGACGAGTTAACCAATAATACATTTCATATAACCCCGCTCCTTGGGTTTGTCGGACTAACCAAGCCGCTAAAACGGCTAAACCCAGTAAAATCCATTGATTCCGACTCCGATTCCACCAACTCCGTGTTTCCATACATCAGACCATTAAACGCTTAAAAAAAATTGAGGATGGTAAAAATTTTCCATCCCCTACTTCCCCAAGAATATCACCTAGAGATGACGAGAACCTCCAGTAAATACCCGTTCTAGTTGTTTAAAGTTTTCTAACACCCGACCTGTTCCCAACACCACACAACACAAAGGATCAGCGGCAATATGGGTAATAATTCCGGTTTCATGACTGATTAAGGTATCAATTCCCTTGAGTAAAGCTCCGCCTCCTGCCAACATAATACCCCGATCAATAATATCAGCCGCTAGTTCCGGGGGAGTCCGCTCTAAGGTTCGTTTAACCGCATCAATAATAATGGATAATGGCTCTGACATACTTTCCCGAACTTCCGGGGCTTTAATCGTCACGGTTCGGGGTAAACCCGATAATAAATGAATTCCCCGCACTTCCATGATCAATTCTTCATCCGCATAGGTGGGATAGGCTGAACCCATCTTGACTTTGATCTCCTCAGCCGTTTGTTCTCCAATCACCAAGTTATGAACTTTTTTCATATACTGGATGATAGCATCGTTGAGTTCGTCGCCTGCCACCCGCACCGATTCACTCAAGACCGTTCCTTGTAAACTAAGAACCGCGACTTCTGTGGTTCCCCCCCCAATATCCACAATCATATTTCCCGTCGGTTCCGCAACGGGTAAACCCGCACCAATAGCAGCAGCTATGGGTTCTTCAATTAGTCGGACATCTCTGGCTCCGGCTTGGGATGCTGCTTCAATCACCGCTCGCCGTTCTACTCCCGTTACCCCACTGGGAATACCAATCACAATTCGAGGAGCAATCAGGGTTTTTCCATCATGGACTCGCCGAATAAAATGTTTCAGCATTTGTTCAGCAACATCAAAATCCGCAATCACCCCATCTCGTAGAGGTCGCAGCGCAATTACATTTTCTGGCGTCCGACCCAACATTTTTTTGGCTTCTTCTCCAACAGCCAAGGGGATCTTTTCCTGTTGGTCAATGGCAACTACAGAGGGTTCTTGTAGTACAATCCCTTTACCCGATACATAAACCAGCGTATTAGCGGTACCCAGGTCAATACCCATGTCCCGCGATAAAGAAAAACGACTAAAAAGACCCACTATTATTTACGCCCCCAATATACGATTTTTTTTAACAAAGTCTGATAGAAGTTTGACAGATTCCCGCGTTAATCAGAATGTTAGACGAGGGATGCTAAAGCGGTTCTTTGCTGATTCGGAGTGTCCCCAAGAGCGAGTAACCGATGTGAATTTTATTACGTTTTGGTGTTTGCGTCTAGTCATCCCGCTTCTAGCATGAATCAGCAAGAGCTATCCTTCTCTTAACTATAGCCATAGTTCGTTGGCTCAAAGACCGGATCAGGATTGATTGTCTGTTCTAAAGACAAGGGGACGGGGGGATGAGGGGACGGGGGGACGGGGTGAATCAAGAGTTCATCATCAACAACCCACCGTCAAATCGAATACAATACCATCAGGGTTGTTAATACCCGTACATCATCGAAAATTTGGGTCTGAAACCCCGTCCTTTAGGAGCGCGGAGGACGGCTTTACATTTCAATTTTAACACGCCTCTGCCAACTTTACAGACTATATGCTAGAATGTGAGAACTATGGAAAAAGCCTATTCTTACCGATTTTACCCAACCCCTGAACAAGAGTCGCTATTGCGACGTACATTGGGTTGCGTAAGATTAGTTTACAATAAAGCTCTCCATGAACGGACTCAAGCTTGGTATGAAAGACAAGAAAGAGTAGGATACGCTCAAACATCCTCAATGTTAACTAATTGGAAAAAACAAGAGGATTTAGACTTTTTAAATGAAGTTAGTTCCGTTCCCTTACAACAAGGTTTAAGACACTTACAAACAGCGTTTACTAACTTTTTTTCAGGTCGTACCCAACATCCTAAGTTTAAAAAGAAACATCAAGGAGGAAGTGCAGAATTTACTAAATCTGCTTTCAAATATAAAAACGGAGAAATTTATTTAGCTAAATGTTTAGAACCCTTACCTATTCGATGGTCAAGACAAATACCAAAAGGGTGTGAACCCAGCACCGTAACAGTTAGGTGGCATCCGTGCAGACGGTGGCATATCTCTATTAGATTTGATGAGGCTATCAAACCTTTAGCAATTACCGATAAATCAATAGGAATTGACTTAGGAATTAGTAGCCTTATAGTGACCAGTGACGGGCAAAAAATAGCTAATCCTAAGCCTTATAAAAAACATTATCGTCGCTTAAGACGAGCGCAAAAAAGTCTATCTCGAAAACAGAAAGGGTCTAAAAATCGGGAAAAAGCCAGAATCAAAGCAGCTAAGATTCACGCTCAAATAAGCGATAGTAGAAAAGACCATTTACATAAGCTAACCACTCAATTAGTTCGTGAAAACCAAAGGATTGTGGTTGAGGACTTAGCGGTCAAGAACATGGTCAAAAACCGTAAACTAGCACAAGCTATCTCAGATGTTAGTTGGGGTGAAATTACTCGACAATTAGCCTATAAATGCCGTTGGTATGGGAGAACCTATATTGAGATAGATAGATGGTTTCCTAGTTCAAAACGGTGTAGTAACTGTGGGCATATTGTCGAGAAAATGCCGTTAAGTGTTCGAGAATGGGAATGTTATAAATGCCGGACTCACCACGACCGAGATATTAACGCCAGTAAAAATGTTTTGGCCGCAGGGCTTGCGGTGTCAGTCTGTGGAGCGAGTGTAAGACCCGAACAGAGTAAGTCTGTGAAGGCGACTGCTATGAAGCAGAAACCTAAATTGTGAGGTTTAGGAATCACCGTCCCTTTTAGGGCGGTGAGGATGTCAATAGTCAATTATTAATTCAAAATAATGAGTCTGAATATTGTTACGTTGGTTGGTCGTGCTGGCAGAGATCCAGAGGTCAAATACTTTGAATCGGGAAAAGTTGTCTGTAAGTTCACACTCGCTGTCAGACGTCGTAGTAGCAAAACCGATGAGCCGGATTGGTTCGATCTTGAACTGTGGAACAAAACCGCAGAAGTAGCGGCTAACTATGTCCGCAAGGGGACTTTAATTGGGATTAAAGGGGCATTAAAATTTGACCATTGGCAAGATCGCAATACCGGACTTCAGCGTTCTAAACCATTAATTTCGGTTGAAGACTTAGAGTTACTGAGTTCTAAACGGGATGAAGAAGGCGCACCTCGGAACACTTACGATGAGTTTTAAGACGAGAATATTGTGGCTCAAGAATCATTAGACATCATCCAAAGTCAATACCAAGCGGGTCAATTGGCGTTTGAACAGGGGCGTTATCGAGAGTCTGTTCAATATTTAGAACAGGCTCGTGAAGCTGTAGAATCTAATTCTCGTCTGGGTGGAGAAATCCAAATCTGGTTAGTGACAGCGTTAGAAGCCTCTGGTCAGCGGCCGGAGGCTCTCGCCCTGTGCAAACAGTTGATTCGTCATCCGACCGTTGCGACCCGTCAACAGGCGCGTCGGTTACGAGAAGTGTTAGAAGCGCCCAAACTCTATATTGACCCAGAGGGATTTGTTAAAATTCCTGATTTGAATCATCTCGATGAGAAGGAAGATTCGCGCTCCCAAGCTTATCCGGGAACATCAACTCAGTCTGTTTCTAAATCTCCTCCTCCAGTGTTCGTGAGCAATGTTGAGGGGGTAAAGACCCAAGACAATTACTTTTTGTGGGTGGCGTTAATCATGATATTGCTCGTCAGTGGTGGGTTATTCTGGCTAGGCTCCTTTTAACTTGAACATTCCCCCTGCTATAAACTTTAAGCAGGGGTATTCTCTGTCATATTTTAGGCAACAAACCTGATAGACTAAATATTGATGTTAATCTGCCTGCTCCCAGTCTGAAGCGGGGTTTCCTGTTTGCCATTGATTTTTTGATTGAAGTTTCCGGTGGATACCGCAGGAGTACCAACCGCGGAGGTATAGATGGAAGTTGAAATTCCCCAACTAGAAAGTGTTAAGCGCCAACTCATGAACCATCAGCGACCCAAAAAGCCCAAGATGTTGGTAGTTGACGATGAGCCAGATAATTTAGATCTGCTCTACCGTACATTTCGACGGAATTTTAATGTATTTAAGGCTGAAAGTGGCGTTCGAGCACTCGAAATTTTGGAAGATGAAGGGGAAGTGGCCGTTATTATCTCCGACCAACGAATGCCTGAAATGAAAGGGACGGAGTTTCTCAGCAAAACAGTGCCTCAGTTCCCTAATACCGTGCGAATTATTCTAACCGGGTTTACCGATATTGAGGACTTGGTAGATGCGATTAATTCTGGCCAGGTCTACAAATACATTACTAAGCCTTGGGACCCCAATGAACTCAAAGCTGTTGTGGAACGCGCCGCAGAAACTTATGAACTGCTGAACCAACGCACCGCAGAACTTAATCGTGCTCAGGCTCAAACCCAACTGTTAGCAACGATTATGGAAGCCGCACAAGCCGATGCTAACTTGGAAAGTCTATTGACAACCATTGCTGAAGCAGTAGCAAAACAGTTCCAAGCGGATGTTTGCATTTTACAATCCATTCAAGATAATCACCTGACTTCAACAATTGGTCATTATAGTGGTACGGGTGTTCTGGAAAACTGGTTAGACCGTGATCCTATCGTCCAAGAAGCCCTAACAACGGGAACCGTACAAGCCTCTATTAATATTACGGCTGATCCCACCTTAGCAACTCTCCCCCACTATCAAAGTTCAGGAATTCAAGCTCATATTAATGCTCCCATTCGCTATCGAGATCGTCAGATTGCTCTATTATCAATACAGTGGAAGCATCCTTGTCAGATGAGTCCTGATGATTTAACCACCATTTATTTAGTGGCCCAACAAATCGCCTTGGCTGTTATCAGCCTTGACCATTAATCCCCAAACTTAACATGATCAAGGAACACAACCGCGTTCAAGACATCTTTAATCGCATCGCACCTGTCTATGATCAGTTAAATGATGGGTTAAGTTTGGGACAACATCGGGTTTGGAAAAAAATGGCAGTGGGCTGGAGTGGTGCAAAATCAGGAGATACAGCCCTAGATTTATGTTGTGGGAGTGGAGATTTAGCACTGCTATTAGCCCAACAGGTGGGAGAATCGGGACAGGTATTTGGAGTGGATTTTTCTAATTGTCAATTAGAAATTGCCAAACATCGACCTCAACCTTTTACCATTCCATCGGCTGCGATCGCTTGGGTAGAAGCGGATGTCTTAGCCTTACCCTTTGCCGATAATACCTTTGACTGTGCCACTATGGGGTATGGTTTGCGGAATGTTCCCGATATTCCTCGCAGTCTCCAAGAACTGTATCGAGTCCTTAAGCCGGGAGCAACGGCGACGATTTTGGATTTTCATCGTCCTTCGAGTTTCCTACTGCGTACCTTTCAACAATGGTATTTGGATCAAATTGTTGTTCCCGCCGCCGAAGGATTAGGTTTTAAAGAAGAATACGCTTATATTAACCCTAGTTTAGATAAATTTCCGAGGGGGAATGAACAAGTAATATTAGCCCAGGAAGCCGGATTTTCTCAAGCCACACATTACCCGATTGCAAGCGGTATGATGGGAGTATTAGTGATAACTAAAGCCCATTAAACGATTAGCAAAGCTGCTCTGTTCCCTTGATTGGATGGGTAAAAAAACTGATAGCGGTTAGCTAGGGTGAAGGCTCACTCATAGTTTGTTGCGATAAGAATGGCTAATTTTTCTGATCTGTGGGTTTTAATTACGCCGCCAATTGTGGGGGGAATTATTGGTTATTTTACCAATGATTTAGCGATTAAAATGTTATTTCGTCCGTACCGACCCCTACAGGTTTATGGCCGAAGGGTTCCGTTTACTCCAGGTTTGATTCCGAGAAATCAAGAACGTTTAGCAAAACGAATTTCCGATACTATTATGGGGTCATTATTGACTCCAGAGGAGTTACAAAATTTAGCGCGTCGGTTGCTCGAAACTGAACGAATGCAAGCGGCTATTAATTGGTTTTTAAGATTGGCATTAGATCAAGTTAAATCTGATACAGAACGAAAAACTGCTAAGATTTTATCAGGAATTTTACATGATTTTATTGGGGAGTCTTTACCCAGGATTTTAAGAGTTTTAGCCCGGAAAGAGGATTTTTTAGCTCCTCAGATCAATCAAATTTTTGATCAAGTTTTATTAGAATTTCAATTAAGTAATAAACAATCAGAACAACTATCAGACTGGCTTTTAGAGGTTGTCTTACCTCCAGAAGTCTTGCGACAAGCTTTAATTGATTTTCTCACGGATCGAAATATTTCAATTATTGATGAGGGATTCCGCGAACAAAGTAGTGGAACCTATTGGGTGGTTGCCAATTTATTAGGATTACGCCATAGTTTAACTCGGTTGCGAACTTTTTGTTTAGATGAAAAAGAAGAAACAAATCGACGACTAGCGGAATTAATTAAATCCCTAGGATTAGGAATAAGGCTGCAAGAATGGTTACAGAATATTACCTTACAAAATTTACCGGTTTCTACCGTTAAACAACTCCGAAAAACCCTACGAGATGCCATTAGAATTTATATTCAGGAACAAGGCATTGATATCATGCAAGGGTTAAGCCAATCTATTGATTGGGATCATCTTTCAACGTTGATTTTAAAACGATTACAAACCTCTCCTGTGATGAATACGTCTTTAGAGTTAGTGAGTCAAGAATTAGCCTTACTTCTGGAACGATATTTAGAACAGGATTTAGAAAAAATTATGACTCAAGTGATTCCCATTCTTAATATAGAACAGGTGATTATTGATCGAGTTAAAGGAACTTCCCCGGAAAATTTAGAAGCCGCCATTAACGGGATTGTTAAAAGTGAATTACAGGCGATTGTTAATTTAGGGGGAATTTTAGGCATTATTGTGGGGTTATTGCAGACGCTTTTGTTAGTATTACGATAGCTTCCATTTTTCCTAATTTTGTGAATGAATATGACAACTCCTAAATCAAAACTCAGTCCTGAAATCTATGCGCGTCTGAAAGCAGAAGCAAAAGCTCCCTATCGAGGTTTGCGACAGTTTATTTATGTTGGTTTTGGGGCTTCCGGTTTAATTGGTGCGTTTGTGTTCTTGGCCCAACTATTAGCGGGACGGAATATTGAATCGGCGTTACCGAACTTAGCCTTACAAGTGGGAGTGGTGGCTCTGATGGTGGGGTTGTTTCGTTGGGAACAACGGGCCAATCGTCGGATATCGGGCCCAAAGTAACATAACGACACATTTCTCAATCAACCAACACAAGACGCAATCAAAAGAAAATAAAGAAAATATTACGAAATTAAGGTTTCGTCATAATCCCTGAGAAGATTAAGTTTAGTGAATCAAATGGGGTCAGCTTTATAAAGACCCTAAAAGATAAATCCACTTTAATGCTTCAAATGGGGTCAGCTTTTATAAAGACCCTAACCATAGGAAAATCCATTCATAAAAACCTAGAGGTCAGCTTCCAATGTACGGAAGCTGGCTTTCTTGTTTTAAAATTCAACTGCACCGGAGATTTTGGATTGATCGATTTCATTCCCCACCACCGTAAGGGTGAAACCGCGTGTCGCATTATACACATCATAGCGACCATTACTCCGAATAATATTTTGACCGGGACTGGTGGCTGTTCCTAAATCAGGTTGAGCTTGGGAGATCGCAACAACTCCATCTCGTTCATTATTTTCAATTAAATTATTGCGGAGTATGGGTTTAGCTTGGTGAGAAATCACAATTCCATCCCGATTTTCAATAATTTTATTTTCGGTAATGGTAGGTGTAGCTTCGTCATTAATCGAGATTCCAAACCCGGTATTTTGGAAAATATTATTGCGAATTTCTCCCCCTGCTGACCGAGCAATTGATATTCCATTTCCAGCATTTTGAGTGAAGATATTACTGCTAATTTTAGGATTACCTTCGGCACTAATAAAAACCCCATCTCGCTTACTATTAATAAACGTACAGTTACTCACCGTAGGATTAGAAGATTCTATCCATAAAGCCGTTCCACGAGTATTAGGATTTGTCAGCGTTAACCCTAGAATTTGACTGTTTCCTTCCGTTCTAATAGTGGCATTTTGTCGAGCAAAGGTAGGACTAACAAAATTCCCCCCGCCCATAATAACTGTATTTTGTCCATTGGTAGAAACATCTCCTTGTAAGGTGATTTCTTCTGGGAGCACGATGGGAAAACTCTCTCCGGTTTCTTGACTATAGGTTCCGGGGTTAACTTGAATCACCGTACCCGGTTGGGCTTTTTGGAGAGCATAGCTAATCGAACGATAGGGGCCAGCTTCACTTCCTGTGGAAGCACCGCTATCAATTCCGGTGTTGGAATCAACATAAATCACGGAACCTTGGGCCAAATTTTGGGAAATTAAAGAGGGATAGGTTGGAATTGTTTGGAAATTGGCCAAAACGGGAGTTTCTAAACTCGCTATTAGTCCGAACCCCACCATTGTTGTCACCCAACCCCTGCTTTTGTAAAGCCTAGAGGGAATGGATAAAGTCAATCGTTGTATCGGCTTAGGTTGATTGCACATATCGTATTGATGGGTTGTCCTGATTCAAGAGCGGATTTTCCTCCAGGGGGTTCCTGTTCGAGATTGGATTAGAACAATCGACCTTTGGGATGAATCCCGCTTGATTCTTTTAACTCCAAGCATTTTAGCCGATTCAGATCAATGGATTTTGTTTTTTCTAAGATTAAAGATAATTCTTTGGGAACATCTCGGTCGGGGGATAAGTCAATAAAGCCAGACTTTATCTTGGGTTCGTTTCGGCGGTAGTTTAGGGTTGTTGTCAAGAAGAGAGTTCTAAACGAGGGTATGTCAGGGATCATCAGGATTGAGGACTTGGTTGTCACGCTTGAGCAGTACAGGGATAGTTTTCACATCAAGTGATCATTAATTGATCAGGGGTTTGTCCCCTAAAAGCAATGAAACAAAAGATGTGAGATCATCGAATCGTTCTTTTCTGTCCATTTAGCCCTTAAACCAAAGTTTCTCAATCGCTTGCTATTTTCTTGACACTTCTGTTAAGCTGATACGATATTTTTTTATTCATTACTGAAGAAAGTTTAGCTTCACGATCAGGGTTTCCCCTAGGTGATGCTCAACTGTTTTTTGTATTGACAGAGATGGAGATTGCACAATTGCCAGCGATGTCCTTTTTTTAGTTAGAATACTCTGGATTGTTTATTCCTTTTAGGATAAACTAAACATGGTGTTCATTACCAAACTGGAATCACTGGTCAGTTAAAGTTTAATCATCTCTAAGACTACCAGTAACGAAGTTCCTATTGTAGAATCCCAGAAAAATCAAAATCCTAACAACATTAAGCTTACGTGAGGAGGACTTGAATGTCTCAGATAGCAGGAACCAATCCATCAACAGTGCTAGTAGAAACTGACTCTAAGGGGCTAGTTACTCTAAGAGCCGCAGTTGATGGAGAAAACAACATAACAGGAACCGCTAATACCGTCCTGATTTTGGGTAACGCTCAAGGCGGCCCTCTCCTAGCTGGTGCAGCAAACCCTATTGAAATTGCTGGTGATGGTGGGGCAGATTCCATTGTAGGTAGCAGTGGCAATGACTGCCTTTACGGTAACCTGGGACTTGACACCATCTATGGTTTGGGTGGAAATGACTTGATTGCCGGGGGTGCTGACAATGACCTGCTGTACGGTGGAGATGGAAATGATAACATCTTTGGTGATCTAGGAGATGATAAGGTCTACGGTGGCGCTGGTAATGACACGCTTGCGGGTGATGGTGACCCAGCCCTAGGCGGAGGAAATGACCTCATTGATGGCGGCGATGGCGATGACACCATCTGGGGTCAACAAGGCAATGACAGCCTTTATGGTGGAGTCGGAAACGACACCATCTTTGGTGGCAAAGGAGACGATATTATTGCGGGTGGAGACGGTAATGATTTCATTACTGGAGACCTAGGCAATGATAACTTAACGGGTAATGCCGGCAGTGACACATTCCGCTTTAACCAAGTTGGCAGTGCTAATGCTGACGTAGTAGTTGATTTTACATCGGGAAGTGACAAGATTTCCTTGGACATTCGTGATATTGATCCTAATGTGCCTAATGATACCGGCGGTGTGTTCCTATCTCTAGGTCCGACACTAGAGCAAAATGAATTCCAAGTGATTGCTAACTTCAATACTGGTAACATTGGCACTACGACTGGACTGGTTTATGACTCTGCCAACGGCAAGTTATACTTTGTCACGGGTGGTGCTGCCCAAGAAGTAGCTACATTTGTCAATAATCCTACTCTAACAGCCAGCGACTTTGAACTATTCTAAGTCTGAACTTGCTATAATTTAGTTCTAGGGGTAGCTAGTCTACCCCGTTTTTTAGGGGCAGTAATGGCTTAATCTTCCGGCTTGGGAGGGACAGGATCATACCCCCCAGGATGATAGGGATGACAGCGTAGAATGCGTTGCACGGCTAACCAACTGCCTTGAATGATTCCAAACCGTTCGATGGCTTCAATGGCATATTGGGAACAAGTGGGATGAAAGCGACAAACGGGAGGAAACAGGGGAGAAATTAAGAATCTGTAGCCTCGAATCAGGGTAATTAATAGAATTTTCATATCATTAAAGTTGTTAATTTTCAGCGAGAACAACTTGAGGAGCGAGGAGAACTTGATCGGAAGTTGTGATAAATTTTCCAATTCCTAAAAGTTGATTTTCTGGAGCATAAACACTCACGGGATGAGGTTTTAGGGCTTCAGAATCTACAGCAATTGATTGTCCTTGACACCAACGTTTTGCAGATTCATCGGTGAGTGTAATAATTGTTAAATGATTTAAAGCTAAGGTCGGAGAGAGGGGAAAAAATGTTTGTTGTTGAACTTGGGTTTCTAGGGTTTCTAAAGTTAAACTATTGTCTAAAGAGAAACCACTGCTTTCTGTTCTGATTAAATTAGCTAAGGTTCCACCGCAATTCAGTATCACTCCTAAATCTCTAGCAATAGAGCGAATATAAGTTCCTGAACCACAGGCGATCGCAATTTCTAACTCAGGAAATTCCCCTGGATACCAATTTAAAATTTTGAGATCAAAAATTTCAACTGTCCGACTGGGAACTTCAATATTTTCTCCTTTTCGAGCTAAATCATATAATCGTTTTCCTTGAACATGAATGGCACTATAAAGCGGCGGAATTTGTTGAATTTTTCCCTTAAATTGAGGAAGAATTTCTTGAATTTGTTGGAGTTGTAAATCAGGTATAGATTGAGTCGTTAATATTTCTCCTTCTAAGTCATCGGTTGTGGTGGTGACACCAAATCGAATTCTAGCTTGATAAGCTTTTTGAGGCGGGAGAAATTGTAGTAAACGAGTGGCTTTTCCTAGAGCAATAGGTAACACTCCCGTTGCGGCTGGGTCTAGGGTTCCAGCGTGTCCGACTCGTTTTAATCGTAAGATTCGACGCACTCGCGCCACACAGTCATGGGAGGTTAATCCTGCCGATTTATTAAGGTTAAGAAACCCGTACATTATGGTCTTGAATTTCCTTTATGAAATTGCTAATTTATCCTGGAAGTTGCTTAAATTTTTGCTAAGTAAGAGATTTAAAATCTCCAGATGTTAAATTTCCTGTAAAACCGGGAAGAAATGCTAAATAAGTGGGATTATTAACATCATCTGTGCGAATCAATACACCGTTAACGTCATTAAGACTTCCCGTTTCAATGACTAATTGACTATAAGTTAAGTCTGACGGCAGAAAAAAGAAGTCATTATTATCATTATAATCTAATATGACATCAACGAAAGCCGGATTAGCACTACCTGAATTAACAGAAATCAAAAATCCATCTTGTCCTTCACCGCCGACTAAAATATCTTGACCTCGATCTCCCGATAACAAATCATCTCTACTTCCCCCAACGATACAATCATCACCCGCTCCGCCATATAGGGTATTATTACTATCATCAGTTCCGATTGAATCACTACCCGCTATCAAGACGTCATTATCATTATTTCCTGATAAAAAATCTTGTCCATTTCCGCCAAATAAGGTATCACTATCCTTCCCTCCAAACAGGGTATCATTTCCTTCATTCCCTAAAATAGAATCCCGATTTTGATTCCCATTAATATAATCATTTCCCGCTTCACCCTCAATCAAATCCTCTCCATCATCACCAAAAATTGTGTCGTTTCCCCCCCGACCATACAAACTATCACTTCCTATATTTCCTCGAATAATATCAGCAGCAGCAGTTCCAGCTAGACTAGCTCCCAAGGTATCACTGACTTGAGGAATTTGGTTTCCGGTCACCGTAGTGTCTCCGCCAGTTCCCCCGGTAACGGTGTTACTACCTCCAGTGGTGTCATTGGTCAGGGTGTCCCCAGGAAGGGTTTGGTCGTATAATAGGAAAATTAAGTTAGGATCAAATACGGATGTCATAATCAGTGAAGCATTAGGTTTGTCTGAAATTTTACCTGTGCATTACTCAATTATATTAAAATCCAGCTTATTTGTTGTTCTGACTCCAAACCTTTGAGACGGCAAAGTTCAACAACTGTCAATTGTCATAATTCCGTAAACTCACCGATAGCAAGATAAGGGATAAGTCGAATATAATAGGATCAACCTTGAGCCTCTAAATAAATTTACTGCAAAAATCTGGGATTGCCAATCACAAGCCCAAACCTTGCACTCTTTTGTACCTGGATTGACATCTCTAATTCTTTATCCAACGGATTATTATGTTTAATGCCACAGCCATTCTAATTGATGCCTTTGTTCAACAATTACAAGCCGGATATCGTCGCACTTATGGAGGGTTTAAACCAGACTACCCTGAGATTATTGCCTGGGCTGGAACAATGGCTTTAGAAAATATTGCCAATTGTGATGCTCTTTATCATAACGTCGAGCATACTATGTTAGTGACGTTAGTAGGACAGGAAATTTTACGCGGAAAACATATCCGAGAAGGTGGTGTTACCCCTCAAGATTGGTTGCATTTTATTATTTCCTTGCTGTGTCATGATATTGGTTATGTCAAAGGGGTTTGTCGTCAGGATCAAGAATCAATTGGTTTATATGCAACTGGAATTGGAGATGGAATTGTTTCGATTTCTGTAGGCGCCACGTCAGCTAGTTTAACCCCTTATCATGTTGATCGCGGAAAATTAGTCATTGATGAACGATTTGGTGGTCATAATTTAATTGATGCGGAACAAATTAAACGCAATATTGAATTAACTCGTTTTCCGGTTCCCGCCGATGAAACCCACCAAGATCGACATAATTATTCAGGATTAGCAAGAGCCGCAGATTTGATTGGTCAACTCAGTGATCCGCGCTATTTAAGAAAAATTAGTTCCTTATTTTATGAGTTTGAAGAAGTCGGAACAAACAAAGTTTTAGGCTACAAAACCCCTGGAGATTTACGTCGAAATTACGCTAAATTTTACTGGAATGGCGTATTTCCTTATATTCCGGCGGCTCTCAAATATTTAGAACTCACCCAAGAAGGAAAGCAAGTTGTAGCAAATCTCTACGCTAATGTCTTTCAAGTGGAAAATGAATCTCGAATTTTACAAGGAATTAATCAATTTCCTACAGAAATGAATGGCGGAAGTCGAACAGATCAAAATAAAGACAGTGTTCTCAATGAGCAAAAACCCTTAGTCTTTAGTGAATTAACGGAGTTAAATTTATAGAGACTGAGGATAGACTGAAAAAAGGAAATTCAAAATTGAGAAAGGGAGGTTGATCAATTAACCTTCCTTTTTATCTCTATAACTATAAAATATTTGAGGTCTTAATCATGACAGAAGCCACTCCAAAAATACAACAACGAGTTGAAGAATTAAGAAAATTATTGCAAAAAGCCAGTTATGAATATTATGTCCTGGATGCTCCAACAATGGAGGATTCTATTTATGATCAATTATATCGAGAACTGCAAGATTTAGAACAAGAATATCCTGAATTAATTACCCCAGATAGTCCGACCCAACGAGTCGGAGAAAGACCCGCTACCCCATTTCAATCTGTTCAACATAATATTCCTTTATATAG
This sequence comes from Planktothrix sp. FACHB-1365, assembly GCF_014697575.1. GTDB lineage: Bacteria > Cyanobacteriota > Cyanobacteriia > Cyanobacteriales > Microcoleaceae > Planktothrix. The sequence goes on from NZ_JACJSC010000023.1 coordinate 36,526, forward strand.
TTTAGAAAATGCCTTTAATTGTAATGAGTTAAAAACTTGGCAAGATCGAGGACAAAAAATCGCCACAAATTCCTCTGAATTACCGACTTATGTGTGTGAATTAAAAATAGATGGTTCAGCCTTAGCATTAACATATCAAAACGGAATATTAGTTCGAGGCGCAACGCGCGGAGATGGAATAACCGGGGAAGAAATTACTCAAAATGTTAAAACGATTCGTTCTATTCCCTTAAAATTAGAGTTAGAAAATCCTCCGCCTGTAGTTGAAGTACGAGGAGAAGCTTTTTTATCCTTAACTGTATTTGAACAAATTAATCAAGAACGAAAACAAGCAGGAGAGGCGTTATTTGCTAATCCGAGAAATGCTGCTGCTGGAACTTTAAGACAATTAGATTCTAAAATTGTAGCTCAACGGAAGCTTGATTTTTTTGCTTATACTTTACAGATTCCTCAACAAGATAATTTAGAAATTACTGATTCCCAAACCCAATGGGATAATTTAGAATTATTACAAACAATGGGGTTTAAAGTTAATCCCAATCGTCAAGTTTGTTCTAATTTAGAAGAAGTGATAAAATATTGTGAATATTGGGATCAAGAACGGCATAATTTACCTTATATGACTGATGGGGTCGTGATTAAAATTAATCCTTTATCTTTACAGAAAAAATTAGGATTTACTCAAAAATTCCCCCGATGGGCGATCGCTTATAAATATCCCGCAGAAGAGGCCCCAACGCAAGTAAAATCCGTCACAGTACAAGTGGGGAGAACTGGGGCGTTAACCCCGGTTGCAGAACTTAACCCCATTTTACTCGCAGGAACTACAGTTCAACGAGCAACATTACATAACCGCGATCGCATTACTGAGTTAGATTTGCATCTCGGTGACACTGTAATTGTACGCAAAGCCGGGGAAATTATTCCCGAAGTGCTGAGAGTCTTATTAGAATTACGCCCCAAGGACGCTAAACGGTTTGAAATGCCCACCCATTGTCCCGAATGCGGTCAACCCGTTGTACAACCTGTGGGAGAAGCGGTGACGCGATGTATTAATGAGTCTTGTCCGGCAATTTTACAAGGATCTTTGATTCATTGGTGTTCCAGAGATGCCTTAGATATTAATGGTATTGGGGATAAATTAGTGCAACAATTAGTCAGTAAAAAATTAGTTCATTCTGTCGCTGATTTATATGATTTAACTGTTGAAAAATTAATGGTTTTAGACCGCATGGGGGAAAAATCAGCTAGTAAAATTGAGAAGGCGATCGCTACTTCCAAAACTCAACCTTGGTCGCGGGTATTATATGGGTTAGGAATTCGTCACGTTGGCAGTGTGAACGCAGAATTAATTACTCAAAAATTCAAGAGCGTTGAACAGTTAACCCAAGCATCCGCCGCCGACATTGAAGGGGTTTATGGAATTGGGCCAGAAATTGCCTATTCTGTTTACCAATGGTTTAATCTTCCCGCAAATCAAGACTTAATTGAACGATTAAAACTAGCAGAATTACAGCTTGCTAATTCTGAAATAATAGATTATGATATAACTAATCAATCTCAATCTTTAGCAGGTAAAACCTTTGTAATCACAGGAACATTAGCCACTTTAAAACGGGATGAAGCCAAAAAATTAATTCAAAATGCCGGAGGGAAAGTAACAGATTCTGTGAGTAAAAAAACCGATTATGTTGTGGTGGGAGAAGCAGCCGGATCTAAACTCAAAAAAGCCCAAGATTTAGGAATTTCCCTGTTATCTGAAGCAGAATTATTAACCTTACTCAAGTAGGGTACTTTATTAACTCCCCCATACCCGATAACAATTGACTACAATAATTAAGGGTTAATTTATATCTAAAGACAGAACAATTATTTTCTGATTTAGAGTATAATGGTAAGGATTTATTTTAAATTTATACAATGTCAATTCATTCAACATCAGGGCGGTGGCGGTTAGGATTAGGGTTGGCACTATTAACAACATTTTTATGGGGAATTTTACCATTAGGGTTAGCAATTATTTTACAAAGTTTAGATGTTTATACCGTTACTTGGTTTCGATTTTTAATTGCTTTTATCCTATTAGGAGGATATTTAGCCACTCGTCAACAACTCCCTGATATCCAAAAGTGGCGTTCAATGCCTTGGGGATTATTAGCAATTGCCACAATATTTTTAGCCGCTAACTATGTACTATTTTTACAAGGATTAGCGTTAACTTCCCCGACAAATGCAGAAGTTTTAATTCAACTGTCTCCTGTTTTAATGGGGTTAGGGGCGATTGTTTTCTTTAAAGAACGTTATACAGGATTACAAGGGTTAGGTTTAGGAGTTCTAACATTAGGTTTTAGTTTATTTTTCCATGAACAATTACGGATTTTAGTAACCGCATCTGAACGATATTTATTAGGAAGCTTTATTGTGGGAGTTGCATCTATTTGTTGGGCAATTTATGCTTTAGCTCAAAAACAATTATTACAACAACTTCCCTCTACTCATATTATGGGGTTTATTTATGGAAGCTGCACCATTTTATATTTACCCGTTGCGACACCAACAGCGATTTTTACTCTCACCCCCTTTCAACTATTCATTTTATTTTTTTGCGGACTCAATACATTAATCGCTTACGGTGCTTTTGCCGAATCTTTAGAACATTGGGAAGCATCCAGGGTGAGTGCAGTTTTAGCCTTAGCCCCAATTATAACATTAATTGCTGTTGATCTAGTTGCCCTATTATTTCCCCTATTAATCAAACCCGAACATTTAACAAATTTAGCAATTATAGGAGCAATTTTAGTTGTATTAGGTTCGATGATGATTGCATTAGGAAGAAGAAAAACTGAGGGTGCGTAATTCTATTGAGAGTTTAAGGGGTTAAAGGTTAACCAACTGAATAATTCATTTCTAAATACAAGGGTTTAGTTTGGGTATTGTCGAAAATTCCAACCTAGACTTTGACAGGAACGGCTCACACCCGTATATTTACTGTAGCGGTTTGAGATGACACAAGGCATCCTGGAAATAGGAAGAAACGCTCGTAGGAGAATAGATCATGCAGTATAATATGGCTGAACTTCAACCATCAAGAGCATCATATAATTTGATTGATGATTCTACTGCTCTCCCAAACCCTGAAGACGAAACCCAGACAGCACTGGATTCTCAGGAGTTAATGTGGTTTCATAGCCAGTTTGAAGACTGCATGGAAATGTTCGCCGATATGGATACGGTGGCGGAATATTTAGGTCAGCATAGTGGCTGGTTTTGTCGGTGCGCGTTACCGATGAAAACAGAGCCGTTAGGAAATAATGCTTATGATTTACTGATTGGCAGATTTGGAGCTTTTGGCTATCTGGTGGAAGCGCGAATTGGATTAGAATTAGTCCCACCGGATGCTGAGGGGGTTTATCGGATTCGGACAGTTCCCATACCTAATTATACGCCTCCCGGTTATGAGGTCGATTTTCAATCCACAATGACATTAGTGGAATTATCCCCAGCAGAATTTTGCGCTGAACGCGGTATTAAATTAAGTGAATGTCCGCCCCAAATTACCGGAGCAAAATGGTGCTTAGATTTAGCAGTCGGCGTACAATTTCCTAAGTTTATTCGTTCCAAATCTCAATCGTTAATTCAAAAAACTGGGGATACCTTATTAAAAAATATTGTTAAACAAGTTTCCCGTCGTCTCAGCGCCAAAACTCAACAAGATTTCCACAGCACGTTGGGAATTCCCTTTCCCAAACAACGGTGTTAAGAATTGATTTAAAAGATAGAAGAAACTAGGTTTTTCACCTGGGTCATTGATTAACCTAGTTTCTCAGTTAGTTTACCAAGTAATGCGATCGCGAATTTTTTCTAATAATTTTGGCCCAACACCGGACACCTGATCTAAATCTTCGAGGGAAGTAAAGGGTTTTTTCTGTCGAGCCGCTATAATATTTTGAGCTAATTTTGCACCAACTCCGGGTAAGGTTTCTAATTCCGCTTGGGTTGCTGTATTGAGATTAATTTTAACTCCTGAAGACCCTGAATTTAAAGTTTTTACAGATTGAGAAGAATTAGATTTTATAGCAATAGAACCCCCACAGGCTTTTAAATCTTTTTCGACTTTTATTAATAGCCAAGTGGGAATCCCTAAAGCTGAATTTTGATATAATCGTTCAAATTCTCGCTTAAAATGAGTGGCAACTGTTGTATTATTAATAATTATCAAAGTTTCATCATTTTGAGTATTGGCGGCTTCTGTCCAATTATGGGAACCTGTAATCACAATTTTATGATCAATAATTCCAAATTTATGATGTAAGCGATCGCTCGGAGGTAAATTCGGACTTCCTACCGTTGAAATGGGTTGTTTCCAAGGCTTATTTTCCGCTTCATAACGACATTGATTAACTAAGGAAATTCCCATCATATCCAACCCTTCACTATAGGAACGATAGGCAAAGCTCGGATCAATTAAGCCTTGAATTAAGACCTGATTTTGATGTTTATTTTCTAAAGTATTGACAATTTTTTGTTCTGAAAATACAAACAAAGCAAAATCAAAAGATTGTTGAGCTTTCTGTAATTCTTGTTGAATTAAACCATTGGTACTGTTTTGCCAAGGTTGTTTTTGAGAAGTCGGAGAAAATTGGATGGTTACAGGAGTATTCCCGACTAAAATTGTTTGATGACCTCGAAAAGGTTTATTAATCCCAAATAAACTATCCTTTTTTTTCCCAACCCCATCCCCCCACATTAAATTAAATTCTTGAGTCACTAATTTAGCTAATTTTGAACTTTCAATTTTTAATAAATTATTAGCATTTCCTGTACTTTCTAAGGTTTTAAAATCTCCATGAACATCACTGGTTGTCCAATTAGCAGACGTAATAATGACATTCTTTCCATCAACAACCATAAATTTATGGTGCATTAACCCTGACCCTTTAGAGCCATCTTCCCTATCATCAACAATCGGAATTCCGGCATTTTCTAATAACATTAAAGCATCTCGTTGCTGACTTTCCTCCGAGCTAACTTTTCCATCCTGATTAATATCTGCTAGTAATCTAAACTCCTGATAGCGTTCCTGCTCCCGTTCAGCTAACTGCTGAATATCTGCGGCTGTCAATTGACTCCAAGGACGACGATAAGTATTTTCTACAATAACTCGGATCTTCACCCCAGCTTGATGACGTTCCACTAACGCTTGAGCTATATTCGGTAAACGAAATTCTTGAACCGCCACATCAATAGTTGATGTTCCTTGATGAATTGTATCAATAATAACTTGTTCTAAATTATCGCCAAACCGGAAAGATTGACGATAGGGTTCTGGATAAACAGAAGCTTCAGAATGATTAAAATAAACTTGAATTAAAGCATCTTGTTCTAAAGAATCTAAACGAGGTTTTAAAACAGACGGGGAAGAGGTTTTCACACAAGCACCCAGACCCCCGGCCCATAAGAGCGTTAACCCTAAGCGCAGCAAAATTTGACTTAATTTATTCACCGATCAATAAAAATTAAATTGATTCTATTAACAGTTTGGCAGCAACAGGAGCGACAAACAAGGGATGAATCCCAGTTCACCGAAGGGGTGAGGGAACCAGGAGTTGCTAACGGGTAACGGTTGACTTACTCCTGCCTCCTGATTCAGGTAATCTATTATTGACACTCCCCCATCAAACTTACGTTGTGACGGGGGATTCTTGTTTCACAAAAGAATGCTTTTTAATGCAAGCATTAACGAGTCTTACACCTTCTCCGCAAGCTTTAATTCCTGCGTGTCCCGCAGTATTTGTTGACAGTATTCTTATCCCTTCTTCACGGATATTCCTTGCTGCGTTTTCATCTCTATCATGATGGGTTTGGCAATTCAGACAAATCCAGTCACGAACACTTAAATTCAAGGAATCATTTTTGAATTGGCAGCAATTACAAAGTTTTGTGCTAGGGAAAAATCTATCAACTTCAACCAACTTTCCCCCTTCTCTTTCCAGTTTGTAGCTCAAGAAATTAATTAGCATTCCAAAACCTGCATCTAATACAGATTTTGCCAATTTGGTACGAGCTAACCCTTTGATACAAAGGTTTTCTACTACAATGACTTGGTTCTCATCAACTAACTTTCGAGAGAGTTTATGGAGGAAGTCAACTCTTGTATTCGCTATTTTCTCATGAACCTTAGCAACTCTTTTGACTTGCTTCTTCCGGTTGTTAGAGCCTTTTGTTTTTCGAGATAAAACCCGTTGTTTCCATTTTAATCGCTTGGCATATTTTCTCGTGGGTTTAATTGGGTCAACCTTGGTACAAGTTTCACCATCAAACACTGTCACCAGACTTTTTAACCCTAAATCGATTCCTGAAATTTTTCCGGTTTTATTGGGAATTAAATTATTGGTTTCAAATAAAATAGCAGCAAAATATTTATCTGTAATGGTTTTGGAAACCGTAACAGATTTTATTTTGTCGCCAATTATTTTTGGGAACTTGGCTTTAACAATCCCTAATTTGGGAAGTTTTAAACCGTTCCCTTTAATTGAACAACTTTCAGGATAACGAATGGATTGTTTTTTATGTTTGCTTTTGAATTGAGGAAATCTAGCTCTTTTTTGGAAGAAGTTCTTAAAAGCTGACTCTAAATTCTTTAAAGATTGTTGTAATGTCGCAGCAGTAGCCTCTTGCAAAAACAAGTAATCAGGTAACTTTTTGAGTTGGGTTAAATCCTTAGCCATGTCGCAATAACTCAACCCTTTTCCTGTTTCTTTGTACTGATTATTGGTTTTTTCCAAGTAATGATTCCAAACGAACCTGCAACAGCCAAAGTTTTTAACCAAAGCTGTTTCCTGTTCTTTGTTTGGGTATATCCTAACTCGGAGAACGTCTAACATTGCCGCTACATATTGTTTTTGAAAACCTTCTAGTATTATAATATTTTTGTCGCTAGTTGTGGGGGTGTCACTGTTCAGCAATTAAAAAAATATGTTGAACAATAGGCAGCTCCAAAAAATTAAATTGTATTCGCTACCGCTCATGTTTTTTAAATGTCCCGTGATTCATCTCGGACACTAAAGCCTAACGGCTGTGGCGGGAGTCCTCTCACGACATTTAAGATAGGGGGGAGATTAACTTAATTTTTGCCAAGCTACCGAGTTAAAAGGATGTTTCACTTTTTAACGGTCTGTCAGCGCTGTAAGCACTCGCTCAGGGCTTATCAGCGCGGGTAATAACCCTCACTGCTGTATTATGCCAAAACGAAAGAGGACATTTCCCTGTGGCCATAAAGGATATGGGAAACTTTGTCATCGTTGTAATCAACAAGAAGTGACACAAGATTCCCACAGTCAGGCTATGGAGGACAAACGAACTAAAAAACTAGAATGGGAAGCCTCCTTTGCTCAGGATATTATTGACCTGAGAGGCTTACCGGATTATGTCGTGATTAAAGCCAGGGCCATTATTGCTGGCTTAAATGACCAGAAAAGTTATCGAGACTTTGGGGGGAAGCGACTTCGCCATAATCGGTTTATTATCAGTATTCCCGTAACGCGGAATTATCGAATGCTTTGTCAAGATAGTGGTACTTTCCTCGTTCCCCAGAAAGTTCTTTCCCATGAAGATTACAACGTTTGTAAACCGGGAGATTAAATCGCTAAAATCCTAACCCGTTGATTGTTTTCCTTGATAACAAAACTTAACTTTTGATTGAGAAACATCCATGCAAATTTATCTCGACTATAGTGCAACCACTCCTCCCCATGCTGAAGTAATTACCCTAATGCAAAGGGTGATGGCTCAACAGTGGGGAAATCCTTCTAGTCTTCATGAGTGGGGTCAAAGAGCCGCAACGATTTTAGAACGATCTCGAATACAAGTGGCTCATCTGATTAATGCTCCACCGGAATCAATTATTTTTACTTCCGGGGGAACAGAAGCGGACAATTTAGCTATTTTAGGGGTAGCCCGTCAATATTCTCAACCCCAACATTTGATTATTTCTGCGGTGGAACATTCAGCTATTGCGGAACCCGTGCGAATGCTGGAACACTGGGGATGGGAAGTCACCCGATTACCCGTAGACTGTCGCGGACGCATTCACCCGTTGGACTTACAAGCCGCTATTCAACCGAATACGGTGTTAGTGTCGGTTATTTATGGTCAAAGTGAAGTAGGAACACTGCAACCGATTGAAATCTTAGGTAAAATAGCCCATTCCCAGGGGATTTTATTCCATACCGACGCGGTACAGGTAGCCGGACGTTTACCCTTAGATGTCCAGCAGTTACCTGTTGATTTATTATCCCTATCCAGTCATAAATTGTATGGCCCCCAAGGAGCCGGAGCCTTATATGTTCGGGATACAGTGACGTTAACGCCGTTGTTAGGTGGAGGCGGACAGGAATTTCAATTGCGTTCAGGGACGCAGGGGGTTCCCACTATTGCAGGATTTGGGTTAGCCTGCGAATTAGCCGCCCAGGAAATGGCCACGGAAACCCCTCGGTTAATGGGATTACGAGATCGCTTATTTGACTTATTGGCTGATGTGCCCTATTTATTACCCACAGGCGATCGCTTAAATCGTTTACCCCATCACGTCAGTTTCTCTGTTATTCCCCCAAAACATATTAATCCTGCAACCCTAACCGGAAAAACCCTGGTTCGTCAACTGAATTTAGCCGGAATTGGGATTAGTGCAGGTTCGGCTTGTAGCAGTGGTAAACTCAGTCCCAGTCCGATTTTATTAGCGATGGGATATGACGAAACGACGGCTTTAGGGGGAATTCGGTTTACCTTGGGACGGGATACCACCGAAGCAGATATTGATTGGACAGCAATGGTTCTCAAACAAGTCCTCAACCGTTTAATTCCCTGTGTCGCATTAGCACGATGTTAGGAGACTTCTACATAGCCTGAAGATCTCCCCTAACCTCCCTGTAGAGACGTTGCATGCAACGTCTCTACAGGGGAGAACTGGAAGTTCCAAGTCCCCCTTAAAAAGGGAGATTTAGGGGGATCAAACCCATTTTTTTAAACCCTAGTTAATCATTAGTTCATTTAAAATTATGTCGGAATTACCTAACAGTTTAGAAGAAGCAATTGAACAAGCTAAACAAGCAACAAAAGCGGCATTAGCTGATGGTTGTAAATTAATTCAAGTTGAATTAGTGTTTCCAGAAATTGAACTACAAGCTCAATCTATTGCTCAAGAATTTATTCCGGCGATAGAAGAACCGAATCATCAATTAGTAGTATTGTTCCCCGATACTGGTGCCGCAGCCTTAGCTCGTCGGGACTGGGGAAAAACCTCTTTTCGGGTGACAGATTTAGGAACATCCCGTTCTCCGGTTGAAACCCGCTTAGAACCCGAAGATCAGCAGTTTTTAGTCGTATCTCCGTCTGCGGTGGAAGTGGCACAGGTGGAAAAATTGTCCCAATTAGCCGGAAATCGCCCCGTAATTTTACTGAATCCAAAGCTTGAAGATATTGCTATTATAGGAATAGGATATGCTGCTCGTCAGTTACGCGAACGGTTTATCAAGACCATTGAGTCTTGCTATTACCTCAAAGCCTTAGAAGGTGCTGCGCTCAGACGTTGTTATCCTTCAATGTGGGAAGTTTGGTTAGAAATTGATGGGCAGTACCAGTTGATCACTGAGCAGCCGACAAAACCCGTCGGCGATGAACTGGATTTAATTCTGGCACAGGTGACTCAAGAAAGTGATGAGTCAGTGGCACAACCTGTCCAACGGCCCAAAAAAGGTGTTTTGTCTGGACTTCAGAATTTTATTCGCGCCTTAAGCCGATGAGTCCTGTTCCTACGAACACCCTCTAACGTGTGCAAGTGAATCAAAATGCTGACTCGACGCATTGTTATTGGTGACGTACATGGGCATTATGACGGGCTAATGACCCTTTTAGGGCGTATTGCTCCGGGTGCAAATGATCAAGTGTATTTTTTGGGGGATTTAATTGATCGTGGCCCCAAAAGTGCCCAGGTAGTTGAATTCGTTAAAAATAGCCCGTATCATTGTTTAAGGGGCAACCATGAACAATTGATGTTAAATGCTCTCCCGGAGGAGGGGAAAAATCCTCAAGCTTGGCAAGCATGGTTGTACAGTGGCGGTATGACGACCATTACCAGTTATCAAGATTTAGGGATTATTCCCAGAGATCATATTCACTGGATGGCGTCTTTACCTTTATATTTCGATTTAGGGGATGTTTGGTTGGTTCATGCGGGTGTTCATCCCCAAATGACCATTAAAGAACAAAATGAAGCGGAATTTTGTTGGATACGGCGAGAATTTCATAATATCCCTAAACCCTATTTTGCCAATAAATTAATTATTATCGGTCATACCATTACGTTTACTTTTGATGGCATTGAACCGGGACAATTAGTTCAAGGTCAGGGGTGGTTAGGAATTGATACGGGGGTTTACCATGCCAGAAGTGGCTGGTTAACCGGATTTGATATTACGAATAAAAAAGTGTATCAGGTGAATGTTCTGCATAATAATCAAATTCGGATTTTATCTTTAAATCGGGCTGTTGTCCATTTGAAACCGCCTTCTTTATTAGCTAGATTGAGTTATGTTAGACCTTAAATCAGTTATCAGTTATCAAGTATCCGCATTATCAGTTATCAGTTTAAGATAGATTAAAATTCGTGAAATCCTCTTAAATCCGTGGTTCCCATTACCTCTGATATTGAACGATGCGATCGCTTTCTTCAGATACAGAATAAGCCTGAATAATCGCATATAAATCAACATCATTTTCTAATAAACAAGCATGACCGCTATCGGGTAAAACCACCATTTGAGAATGGGGTAAGGTTTTCGTTAAATATTGGGCTTCTAAAACAGAAGGTAATAATCGATCCGCACCACTCGCAATGACTAAAACAGGAATATCAATTTCTCGAAGATGGGCTTCATTCGGTTTAAACGCTTGCAATAATTCTAATCGCCAAGCTGAAATTTGTTGAGGTAATGAATTCATAGCTGTTAATAAGGCTTGACGTTCCGATGTTTCAATGCGTCCTAAAGAAGCTAAAAAGGGCAGTAAACCCATCACCGAACTCGGATAAAACCAATCAGGAAGCCATTGAGTTAAATAGGAACCCCATCTTAACCAAGGTCGTTGTTTAAAAGATGAAGCGGGATTAACTAAAATTAAACGACTAAACCATTGAGGAGCTACAATAGCAACTAATAAAGCTAAACACCCCCCAAAGGATTCTCCACATAAATAAATCTCACGTTTAGGATTAGCTTTACGTTCCGCATCAATTAAATCAATGGTTTTTGAAGCTAAAGTTTCCCAGTCAGATTGATCCGTTTTAGGAATGGTTAAACACCGAATTTCAAACGCATCCATCAACCGGGGAATTTGAACAGTAAATAGTTTCCCTGTCCCATCCATTCCCGGTAAAAACAAAAATAATGGTAAATCGGGTCTAGGGGAAGTTGGTCGAAGAAAATGCAGGGTGTTTTCAGCAACTCTGGATGGTGTTAAGGAAGAAACAGTCATAATTTAGGTGTCAGATGTATGGAGCGTGGAGCGGGCGTCCCCGCCCGCTAACAGTATGTTAAGGTTAGGTTTCAGTCAGTCAGTAGAGACCTGCCTTGGCGAAGCCATGCCGTAAGGCTTTTGGCACGTCTGGACATAGTAAACAGTCAACCATTAACTTATATTTTGCGACACAATTTCAGGACAAGTCCGCTTCATTAAACCCGTGAGAACGTTTCCGGGGCCAATTTCCACCACTTGTTGAACTTCTAATGCTGATAATTGTAAACAAATTTCTCGCCATCGGACAGAACCTGTCATTTGTTGAGTTAGGCGTTGTTTTAACAAAGTTGCATCCGTTGTGGGGGTCGGGTCAACATTGGATAAGACGGGAACTTGTGCATTGTTAAAGGGAATTTCATCTAAAATTCGTTGAAATTCTGTAGCTGCTTCCGCCATTAAGGGAGAATGGAATGCACCGGAAACATTTAATTTAACGGCTCGTTTTACTTTAATATTTGCTAACACTTGATCAACGGCTTCCGGGGTTCCTGAAATCACAACTTGTGCGGCACTATTATCATTCGCCAAAACAACATTGTCTGTTTGTTGAATTTGTTCTTGTAACTGTTCGGAGTTAAACCCAATTAACGCCGCCATTTGTCCGCCATCTGCACTATCCATTAATTCAGCCCGACGTTTAACTAACGTTAAACCTGTTTCAAAATCAAAGACTCCAGCCGCATATAAAGCCACATATTCTCCTAAACTATGACCCGCCACATAATCAGGAGATTGACCTTCTTGTTTTAAGCGATCCACCAGTAAAGTTTCAACCACATATAAGCAGGGTTGGGTGTACAAAGTTTTAGAAATTTTATCTTCTGGATGGTTACAAATTTCAGGAACAGACCACCCCAGAATATTTTCTGCTAATTCTAATTGTGCTTTAAGTTCAGATTGTTCAAATAAATCTGCTCCCATGCCAATTTTTTGCGAACCCTGACCCGGAAAAATCCATGCTGTTTTTGTCATTGTTATTTTTTAAAGATTAACTGTTCACTTTTACACTGATTCTGGGCGGGGAAACCCCGCCCCTACAACTGATTATCTTCCCCATTCAAACACGGCAGCCCCCCAGGTTAATCCGGCTCCAAAACCAGATGTAACAATGCGATCGCCGAGTTTAATTTTTCCCTCTCGAACAGCTTCATCCAACGCTAAAGGAATAGAAGCCGCCGAAGTATTACCATATTTTGCTAAATTACTAATGACTTTTTCTGAGGGAATATTTAACCGTTCTGCGACAGCATCTAAGATGCGTTGATTCGCTTGGTGTAGAATTAACCAATCGATTTGATCAACAGTTAAATTTGCTCTAAATAATGCTTTTTCGATAACTTCTGGAACTTTTTTCACCGCAAATCGATAGATTTCTTGACCATTCATCGTAATGGGATGATAGGTTCCTTGACCAATCGTAATTCCCGGTAATATTTCTTGCGGTTGGGGTTGATAGGATAAATTTAAAGATTGATTTTGTCGGCCATCACTTCTAATTTCAAATCCCAATAAATGCTCCTGTTCATCAGCCTGTAAAATCACCGCTCCCGCCCCATCACCAAATAAAATACAGGTTCTGCGATCTGACCAATCAACCCAACGAGATAGAACATCAGCACCAATGACAAGAACAGTTTGATAGGCCCCTGTGCGAATAAATTGGGCGGCGGTAACTAACCCAAACACAAACCCCGAACAAGCAGCAGTCATATCAAAGGCGACCGCTTTAGTTGCACCCAATTGAGCTTGAATTAAACTAGCACTCCCAAACAAATCATCAGCCGTTGATGTCGCTAAGATAATTAAATCAATGGCGGCTGGGTCAAGGTTCGCCATGGCGATGGCCTCTTGAGCCGCCGATGTTGCTAATGTACTTAACCCAGTCTGGGGATCAGCTAATCGCCGATGCTGAATTCCCGTGCGAGAAGCAATCCATTCATCGGACGTTTCGACCCGTTGAGACAGTCCGTGATTATCCAGTAAAACCGAGGGAGTCGCCGATCCGCAGCCCGTAATTGCAATGCCTGTTATTGTCATCTAACCTCTGTTCTTTGTCATAAGCTTGAAGAAGGCAATCAGTGACGAGGAAAAAGGTAAAAGGTAAAAGGTAAAAACAAGAACATTTTGCCATTTTACTTTTTACTTTTGCCTTCAAATTGGGATTAACTACTGACAGCTTTTTCATCGGGTTGAAGGTGGTGGTGATATTGGGATTGAATGCGTTCTAGCACTTGGTTATCGATGGCATCTTTTGCCAAACGAACCGCATTAGCAATCGTTGGCCCTTTCGAGGAACCATGACTAATAATGCAGACTCCCGCCACCCCTAAGAGTAAAGCACCGCCATGTTCAACATGATCCACCCGTTGTTTAAACCGCATTAAACTGGGTTTGAGCAAACTTGTTCCTAATTTAGCCTGTAATCCAGAGGTTAATTCCTCCTTCAGCATTTGTAAAACGGCTTCTCCCACCCCTTCAGCAAATTTCAACAGTACATTCCCGACAAAGCCATCGCAGACAATGACATCAAATTTTCCCGATAAAACATCTCGCCCTTCAGCATTTCCACCAAAGGCAATTTCAGGATGATTTTCTAGGAGTTGATAGGTGCGAATGGCCAGATCATTGCCTTTACAGGCTTCTTCACCAATATTGAGTAACCCCACTTGGGGTTGGGACGTTCCCAGAACATAACGACTGTAAATCGTTCCCATCACAGCAAACTGTTCTAAAAATTTGGGGCGACAATCGACATTCGCACCCACATCCAACACCAAAACCGGAGAGTCAAGCTTCATGGTGGGCAAAACAGCACCGATAGCAGGGCGATCAATACCGGGGAGGCGTCCCAAACGCAACAAAGCTGAAGCCATTGCTGCACCGGAATGACCCGCCGAGACGACAGCATCCGCTTTTTTTTGCTTAACTAAATTCATTGCCACGTTAATTGAAGCCTTGGGTTTGCGTTTTAATGCTCCCAAGGGTTCTTCGTGCATTTCGATCGTTCCCTCAGCAGGAATAATTTGGGGCAGGGGCAAATTGCTAGAGTGGTGTTTGAGGGCGGATTCAATTTGATCGGGATCTCCGACCAAAAAGACTTCCACATCCCATTTTTCCTGGGCCATGATTGCCCCTGCAACAATTTCGGTCGGAGCATGATCTCCGCCCATAGCGTCAATTGCAATTCGTGCGCGAGTTGAACCCATTGACCAACGTTAGAGAAACCTTCAAAATTTTACCGGAAGATTGCCAAGTCTAAAAGAGGGGAGGGGGAGATGGGGAGATGGGGAGATGGGGAGATGGGGAGATGGGGAGATGGGGAAGAGTTTTTCCTTTATTCTTTAGTATTGGGTTGGTTTTGTATGGGTTTGATGTTTTTTAGTGCTTAAAAAATATGATTGATATTATTAGTTCGGGATTAGTGAGTGTTTGGCTGGAAATGGCAGGAGTGAATCAGGAAGGACTGAATGCCTCTGTGTTGGAGGATTTGGAAACGGAGTTATCGCAGGTGGTGTTTCCTCAACAGCCTGATCCGGTTGCGGAAGCGGTGGTGCAGCAATATTTGAATCGGTTATCAGCTAAGGGACTTTCAAAGGATATCCAGGGGGTCTGGGTGCAGTCCAGTTGGGTTCCCCTAGCGAAGAATTCGGGGACAACACCCTTGCCTGCTGCTTCTCTAACGAAGGTGGCGACCTCTTTGGCATCCCTCCAGGTTTGGAGTCCTGAACATCGGTTTGAGACGTTAATAGGGGTCACTGGGCCGATTGTTGGCGGTGTGGTACAAGGAGATTTAGTAATTACCGGAAATGGTGATCCGTTTTTTATTTGGGAAGAAGCGATCGCATTAGGAAATACTTTAAATCAAATGGGAATTCGCGGGGTTGCTGGCAATTTAATCATTGCGGGCAATTTTTATATGAATTATGAAGTTGATCCGTTGAAGGTGGGTGAATTATTGAAACAAGCCTTCAATTCAGCATCTTGGAATGAAGAAATTATCTATCAACATTCTCGGATGACACCGGGAACAGCTAAACCTCAAGTTGTAATTGCGGGAACGGTTGTTTCTCAATTGGGGGGCGTTAATTCAACATTAATTATCCGTCATCAGTCCTTAGCCTTAGCTGAAATTATTAAACAAATGAATATTTATAGTAATAATCTCATGGCTGAAATTTTAGCAGCTAATGTTGGGGGGGCTGCTAGAGTTAGGCAATTAGCAGCACAAGCCGCAGGAGTTTCTATCGATGAAATTCGCTTAATTAATGGTTCGGGGTTAGAACCTGAAAATCAAATTTCTCCCAGGGCTGTTGTCGGAATGTTTATGGCTTTAGCTCGATATTTACAACAGACTAATATTACCGTTGCTGATTTATTTCCGATTTCAGGAATTGATACCCAAGGAACTTTAGAAGATCGAAAAATTCCGGTTTATTCTCCAGTGAAAACCGGAACGTTATCGGATGTTAGTGCGTTAGCCGGGGTTTTACCGACTCGCGATCGCGGTTTAGTTTGGTTTGCGATTATTAATCGCGGAACAGATTTAGATGGGTTAAGAGCCGATCAGGATTTATTATTACAACAATTGGTAAGTCAGTGGGGTTCTCCTAATACTCTACCGGAATTAATTCAACCTCATATTGATAGTCATCATCCGGGTATTGGTGATCCGAATCGGAATCAAATTTTAGTCCAAACCGTTGCACCTTCTTCCTAAACTGTTCCTCGTTTCCTCGTTCCAATGCTCTGCATTGGAATGCTAATTTTGAGGCTCTGCCTCAAATTATATCAGGAGGCAGAGCCTCTTTAAGAACATTTCTAGGTAGAACCTAGAAACGAGGGAAAAATCGTCCTAACGTATTCGGTAGCATCTGTAAATAAATTAGGATTAATTTCTTTCATAAACTTCCTATAAAAAATTTATAAAAAGTTTTTCCAATTTTCACCATACTTGATAAAAGCAGCTTTCCATCCACTCGGAGGAGGCCAATCTACACCTATTATTTCTAGGTCTTTTCTTGTCCATCCTCCTTTAGAAGTTTGCAAAGAATTAACTAATTTTTCTCTAGCTTCTGGAGTAAGAGGAATTTTGTGTTGAGGACTCATTGTAAAATAGCTTTAATCTATACCTAATTAAATCAATTTAATTATACCAAAATAATTAAATTTTGTATCAAAAGCAATAATGATTTTTCTAAAATATGCTAAACTTGTTTATATGAGAAACGTTAAGCTCTAATAATATGGTATCCACTTTAACAACTCTACCCTTAGAAAACGGTGATCAATTAACTCGGATTGAGTTTGAACGTCGTTGTGCCACAATGTCTGATGTTAAAAAAGCAGAATTAATTGAAGGAATTGTCTATATGGCGGCTGCATTACGTTACAAAAGTCATGGAAAACCCCATGCTTCTATTATGACTTGGTTGGGGACTTATGAAGCAGCAACACCCGGAGTCGGTTTAGCGGATAATACAACAGTTCGTCTGGATCAAGATAATGAACCTCAACCGGATGCTTTATTAAGAATTGAACAGGGGGGACAATCTACAATTAGTGAAGATGATTATGTTGAAGGTGCGCCAGAATTAATTGTTGAAATTGCTGCTTCCAGTGCTTCTATTGATGCTCATCAAAAGTTAAAGGTTTATCGTCGTAACCAAGTCCAAGAATATTTAATTTGGCGAGTGTATGAACAGCAATTAGACTGGTTTAGATTAAGAGAAGGACAATATATTAAACTTTTAGCAGATTCAGAAGGCATTATAAAAAGCGAAATATTTCCGGGGTTATGGTTAGATGAACAAGCTTTATTAGCCGGAAATTTAGCTCAAGTTTTAGCGATTTTACAACAGGGAATTGCAACGGTTGAGCATCAAGATTTTGTTCAACAGTTGATATCTGAGTAAAGAAATTAAAGAAGGTGATGTAAAGCGATCTCTATTTTACCGAAAAAATCGTCCCAACGGATTCGGTAACACTCGTAAATATTTGTAGTTTCCTTGTAGTGAGGCGTTCACGCCTCAAAGTCAGAGTCCTAAAGGACTCACTACAAGTGTTAAAATTTTTAATATTGTCAAAAATGAGATGAGAAAAAGATGAGTAAGAAAACTGCACCTTATGGGTCTTGGAAATCTCCAATTACCGCAGATTTAATGGTAGAAGGAACCGTTGGACTGGGTGGGTTAAATTGGGATGGGGATAATATTTATTGGATAGAAGGTCGTCCATCGGAAGCAGGACGCAGTGTGATTGTTCGTTTGACTCCTGATAATCAATTAAATGATGTCACACCTCAACCCTTTAATGCCAGAACTCGTGTTCATGAATATGGTGGGAGTTCTTATACAGTTTATCAAGGAAACGTTTATTTTTCAAATTTTGTTGATCAACGCCTTTATCAACAGAAAATTCAAGGAGAAAATACCCCCTATCAAATTACTCCCAACCCTATTACTCCAGAAGGAGACTATCGTTATGCAGATGGGGTAATTGATACCCAAAATCAACGATTAATTTGTGTTCGAGAAGATCATACTAAAGGGGGAGAACCTGTTAATACAATTGTTAGTATTAATCTGAATAATAGTGACGATATTCGGGTTTTAGTCGAGGGTAATGATTTTTATGCCTTTCCCCGTTTAAGCCCCGATGGTAACAAATTATCTTGGATTTCATGGAATCATCCAAATATGCCTTGGGATGGTACAGAATTATGGGTTGCTGATGTTAATTCCGAGGGTTCTTTAGGAGAAAAAATCTTAATTGCGGGAGGAACAGAAGAATCAATTTTTCAACCCCAATGGTCGCCGGATGGGGTATTATATTTTGTTAGCGATCGCTCGAATTGGTGGAACTTATATCGCTATACTGGAAAAGTAGAAACATTATATCCAATGGCGGCAGAATTTGGTTTACCCCTGTGGGTATTTGGAATGTCAACTTATGGGTTTAGTTCTGCTGAAAAGATAATTTGTACCTACAGTAAAAATGGAAATTCCTATCTAGCAAGTTTGGATACTAAAACTCTGCAATTACAGGATATTGACACTCCCTATACGGCTATTGATTCCTTAACCGTTTCTGGAAATCAAGTCTTATTTATTGGCAGTTCTCCCACAGAAAGCAGTGCTATTGTCAAACTCAATTTAGACACCAGAGAATTAGAAGTATTAAGACGTTCTAGCCAAATTGTACTGGATAAAGGCTATTTATCCGTACCTCAACCGATAGAATTCCCCACAGAAAATGGTAAAACGGCTTATGGATTTTTCTATCCACCTCAAAACAAAGATTATCAAGCTTCAGAAGCAGAAAAACCGCCTTTAGTGGTAAAAAGTCATGGAGGGCCAACGGCGGCAACCTCTAGTAGTTTGAGCTTAAAAAATCAATATTGGACAAGTCGAGGTTTTGCAGTTTTAGATGTTAATTATGGGGGAAGTACAGGTTACGGACGGGAGTACCGTCAACGCTTAAATAAAAGTTGGGGAATTGTGGATGTTGATGATTGTTGTAATGGGGCAAAATATCTCGCTGAACAGGGTTTAGTTGATGGAAATCGGATGGCAATTGCGGGAGGAAGTGCAGGCGGTTATACCACTTTATGTGCCTTAACTTTTAAGGATGTATTTAAGGCGGGGGCAAGTTATTATGGAGTTAGTGATTTAGAAGCTTTAGCAACGGATACCCATAAATTTGAATCCCGTTATTTGGATAAATTAATAGGGGCTTATCCTGAAGAAAAAGCCATTTATCAACAGCGTTCTCCGATTTATTCTGTTGAAAAATTATCTTGTCCGGTGATATTTTTTCAAGGGTCAGAGGATAAAATTGTTCCTCCTAACCAAGCCGAAATGATGGTAGCAGCATTAAAAGCAAAAGGTGTTCCCGTAGAATACGTTTTATTTGAAGGAGAACAACACGGTTTTAGAAAAGCAGAAAATATTAAACGCGCCATCGACGGTGAGTTTAATTTTTATGCCAGAGTCTTCAATTTTGAACCTGCAAAATAAACCCTAAATGTAGGATGGGCTTCGCCCATCCCTACTAAATTAATTAAAAATTAAACAAAAAAACACGCCCTTTTAAAAATATTGTATAATAGTGTATAAACAGATATCATCAGCCATTATGTCTGTCACACCGATTCAACCTCCAACAATTGATTTAACAGAAGTTATTACCGAGGATGATACTCCTGTGGATAATTTTCTATCTGCAAAATTACAGCGTTTATTAGTTGAATGTTTATATAGTTCTTGGCAAAGAACAGGAGAAAATTCAACCTTTTTAGCCGATGCAAATGTGGGGATTTTCTATGCAATTCGTCATCCTCCTATTGTACCGGATGTATTTTTATCTTTAGATGTTGAAGTCCCGCCAGATTTTCGAGAAAAACGAAATCGTACCTATTTTATTTGGGAGTTTGGTAAACCACCTGATGTGGTGATTGAAATTGTTTCTAATCAAGAAGGAAATGAACTCGGTCGGAAGTTAATCGATTATGCTCGAATGCGGGTAACTTATTATGCCGTTTTTGACCCGTTACAACAATTAGGCGATATTTTATTACGAGTTTATGTTTTACGGGAAGGAAATTATCAAGCGTTAGCACCAACGGAAATTGAAACTCAATCTATCTTTTGGTTAGAACCCATTGGTTTAGGATTAACACTTTGGTCGGGAATTTATGAAGAAAAACAGGAGCTTTGGTTACGGTGGTGTGATGATAAAGGGGGTATTATTCCCACTGGAAAAGAACGGGCTGAAAAGGAACATTTAAGGGCTGAACGTGCAGAACAATCTCGACGCAACGCGATTCCTCGGTTACGAGAAATGGGGTTAACAAATGAACAAATTGCTGAAGCTTTAGGTTTAGATAGGGGAGAAATTTAACTCTAAATTATGTTTTTAGAGTCAAAAGTGCTTCAATGAAAATCTCTAAAACTTAGTTAACTATAGACAACGTTTTTAGAGGTTTTCATAATTTTTTTATGAGTAATTTATTCACCTGCTGCTTGCAAAATAGTTGTGTATAACTCGTGACTAACTCGAAAGTCAGCTTGGTCGATTAATTGGTCAAGAAGTGGTTTAAGATTTAAGACAAAACCATTTCTTTTAGCTTGTAGTAATACTCCTAGTAAACCTGTTACTTTTAACCTATATTCTGCTGCTAATAATCTACCTCGGCGTTCATCCATTAATAAAAGGTCTGCACTTAATTCTAAACTCAGTACAATCGCTTCAGCTTCACCTAAATCAATATTTTCTTGGCTTTCTAATATTTCTGTTACTCGCTCAGAATTGATAACAGATTGAGTGACAATCCAAGGTAATGTTTGAACTTCTACAGCACCAGGAACTAGAGATTCAACTCCTACCATTTCATTATAAACGGCTGTGGGAATGAGTACACGAGTATAAAGTTTTTCCAGCAATTCTAATTGCCCAATTGCTGCTAAATTGGTAATAGGTGAAGTATCGCTAACAACAATCACAATAACCCTATTGATTGCAATGTTTTTATATCTGCTTCAAAATCCTCTACGTCATAATTGATACACAAACCTCTTTTAGCAAGTTCATGTTGAAACTCAATCACACTTAGCTTAGTCCAAGTCCGAGCTTTACCACTACTAATTTTTTCTTGCTGATATAGCAAAATAGCAATCTCTAACTTCAATTCATCCTCAGTCATCTTTGTGGCTCGGAGGATATCATCAGGAATCAGAACACTCATCAGGGTTGTACCTAAAATGATTGATGGTATAATTTTATTATAAGCGAGCATATTGAATTTGTGATAATTTTTCCAAATTCAGCATCATTTTCAGTTTCAGACATAATTTTTAAATATCTTTAGATACAGAACGCCGTTTTCTGATTCCTTTGGTTAAAATTGCTAATAAAAATCCCATTAAAAACGATAATTCTAACGCTGGATTTTGAGTTGTTAACAAAAACGAGCCGATAATTGAAACAAGGGCTAAAGTATATACAATGTGTTTGGGTTTCATCGTTCTGAACCGTAAAGATCACAAAAACAGACAAAATGAATTATAATAAACGATGGAGAAAGATTGAATTAACCTTTCTACAGAAATAGGATACTTCTGAAATTCGATGACTACAAATTCTCGACGTTACCATATTACAACTTTCGGCTGTCAGATGAATAAAGCCGACTCGGAACGCATGGCGGGTGTTTTAGAAGAAATGGGATTTGATTTTACCGAAGATCCCAACGATGCTAATGTGATTCTTTATAATACTTGTACGATTCGAGATAATGCCGAACAAAAGGTTTATTCCTATTTAGGAAGACAAGCCAAACGCAAGCAAGAAGAACCGGATTTAACGATTATTGTCGCCGGATGTGTTGCTCAACAGGAAGGGGAAACCTTGCTGCGTCGGGTTCCTGAAATCGATTTAGTTATGGGGCCACAACACGCCAACCGTTTACAAGACTTATTAGAACAGGTGTTTGATGGCAATCAAATTGTTGCCACAGAACCCATAGAAATCATCGAAGATATTACAAAACCTCGTCGAGATAGTGATGTGACGGCGTGGGTTAATGTGATTTATGGTTGTAATGAACGTTGCACCTATTGTGTAGTTCCTAATGTGCGCGGCATTGAACAATCTCGCACCCCAGAAGCTATTCGTGCTGAAATTGAAGAATTAGCTCGTTTGGGTTATAAAGAAATCACATTATTAGGGCAAAATATTGATGCCTATGGTCGTGATTTACCCGGTTCAACTCCTGAAGGTCGGCATTTATATAACTTCACGGATTTATTATATTTTATTCATGATGTACCCGGTATTGAACGGATTCGCTTTGCTACCAGTCACCCCCGTTATTTTACCGAAAGATTGATTCGAGCTTGTGCGGAATTACCGAAAGTTTGTGAACATTTTCACATCCCGTTTCAATCGGGAGATAATCAGCTTTTAAAGGCAATGGCACGGGGTTATACTCATGAAAAATATCGCCGAATTATTAATACAATTCGGGAGTATATGCCGGATGCTTCTATTAGTGCAGATGCGATTGTAGGATTTCCAGGGGAAACCGAGGAACAATTTGAAAATACATTAAAATTAGTAGATGATATTGGCTTTGATTTGTTAAATACCGCAGCTTATTCTCCTCGTCCTGGAACTCCGGCGGCGTTGTGGGAAAATCAACTGAGTGAGGAGGTCAAAGCTGATCGTTTACAACGATTAAATCGCTTAGTTTCTGTTAAGGCGGCTGAACGTTCACAACGTTATTTTAACAGAATTGAAGAAGTGTTAGTTGAGGGAACAAATTCTAAAGATCCTTCTCAAGTTATGGGACGGACACGGGGAAATCGTTTAACGTTTTTCTCTGGAAATTTAGCGGAATTAAAAGGTCAACAGGTGAAAGTGAAAATAACCCAGGTAAGACCCTTTAGTCTAACTGGAGAACCTGTTGAGTTGTGTATACCTGTATGACCGCTAAAAATGAGTTGAGAACGGCGATTTTATCCTTGGGTTTGGGGTTAGTTGTAACGGGAATGGGAGTGAGTGCGATCGCCTGTCAAACCTCCTCTAATTCCCCAACCTCTCAAGCGGAGCAGACTGTAGATTATTATTGGGAGTTACCAGAAGTTCCCTTAAATACTGGGGAAACAGAGAAAAATCCCGTACAATTACCCCAACCGCAGGCGAATGGAGATTATCAGCGATCGCCTCATTCCTCCTGGGAAGCTACAAACCCCAAGGCTCAAGGAATTGATTGTCGGATGTTAGGAAATACCACTTATGAAAAATTAGAAAATCCCAGTGATAAAACCCAATTAAATATTGAAAATTGGCCTGTAGTCGGACAATTAAAACCCGGACAGGATTTTGAAATTAATTTAGGCCCTGCGGGATTTGGCGTGGTTTACGATACGAAACAACAACCTTGGATTTATGTTGAAAAAACCGATGAAACAGGCGCACCTTCTGACTGTTTTGTTCGAGCAAATCAACGCTTTGTACAACCCATTGCTCCTCAATAAAATATACCACAAAAACCCGGTTTCTCAAAAACCCGGTTTCTTTAAGAAACCGGGTTTTTATCTAATTTTACAACTTTCTATTTTTTCTGCTAATATTTCTAAATGTTGCCACCATTTTCCGGTAGCAATAATCCAATTGCGGGTGGGTAAATGTCCGATAGAAGCAGAGGTTTTATATTCAATACCATAATCAGGATCATGGGGATTATAAGTTAACCATCCCACTTGCTGACAAAATTCTCCATAATCTCTTTCAGTTTGTTGATAAATTTGATTTTGAATACTAAACCCAAACCGTCCATTACTATATTTTACCCAGAGATGATTAATAGTTTTTAAATCTTCACAGGGTAAATTTTCTAAATCCTTGGCGTGTATGTAGGCTTTTTTCGATTTTTTGAGTGCTGCACACAACACAAGCCAGGTTTCTTGATCCGCTTGTTTCCACCGTTTTTGAGCTAAGAGAGTTTGTAGTTTAGTATAATCAACACCAACGGCGGATTTTAAAGGATCATTTAATGGCTGATAGCCAAAATTCTGTTTAATTCGATCTAATAAATTAGGCGTTGTAGGAGGAGTCTGGCGAAGCTTTTGAGATGTCTTTTTAAGCGGAATAACAGGTTTAACTGCAAGATTTACAGAACTTTCAAAAGATTCAATTGCTTTTAAGGCTTCTTCAGCCGATTTATAGCGCTGACTAAGAGCGGGAGAAGTTAATCGATTTAATACGGTTTCTAAGCGATCGCTAATAATTTGTTTAGGTGTTAAATAATTGCGCCAATTCCATTTTTCATTATGCTCATCATATAAATTCCCTGGGGAAATTCCTGTGATTAAATATAAACAAGTAACCCCTAAACTATACAAATCACTCGCGGGATAAACATTTCCTCTGGTTTGTTCAGGAGCCATAAATTCTGGCGTTCCAATAATTGTTCCACTCTGGAGTAAAGCAGTTCCCGTTAACACTTTTGCTACGCCAAAATCAATTAAAACAATATCACCTGTTTCTATATTTGGGTTAACTTTATTTTGAAAATTATTCTCATATATAATATTTGAAATCTGCTGTTTTAGTTTTATACTAATTTGAGCCTGTTCTTGTTCTCCCATTTTCAGAGTTGGAGGACTTTGGGTTAAATCTTCATCAGGATCGAAGGATTTTTCATAAGCAGGAGAGAGAGAACACCGCCGCATCAAATTAGCAGGTTTAATATCTCGATGAATAATATTGTGTTCATGAATAAATTGTAAAACAGGAAGAATTTGTTTTAAAACTTGCCAGATTTTTTTTTCTTGAAATAATCCGCTTTCTTTTAATTCATCAAATAAAGTTTTTCCCTCAATATATTCTTGCACAATAAACAATTGTTGATTTTGTTCAAAATGAGCTAAAAGTTGAGGGATTTGAGGGTGTTTTCCCAATTCATCTAAACGCACTGCTTCTTGACGAAATAATTTGGCGGCGGTTTCATAATCCTTGGGGTTTTCATATAGAAATAGAAATTGTTTAATGACACAATAGGGATGGGAAGGAATTTGTTGATCAATTGCTAAAAAGGTTCTGCCAAAACCGCCTCTGCTTAAAGGTTTTATAGCGAGATAACGGTTTTGAAGTAATAGGAATTGACCACAACCTTGACAATATTCGGCTAAGTTGGGATTTTCTGGGTGAGAACATCCTACGGTCACACAGTAACTCATCGCAGGGGTAGGGGGAGGGGAGAAAGTATTGTTGAGCCGATAATAGCACAACTGATCATAAAATTAGTTATAGATTTTTGAAGGAACCACAAAGGCACTAAGGCACTAAGAAAGGATAAAAAATATTAACAATTTCACAAAACCCTTCCACTTCTGAACCTGCGGTTACATAACGGGGTTTATGGGTTAATTGATCACTATAGTCTAAGATATTAGCAACTCCAACGGATTGAGGAAATAACTCAGAATTAAATAAAGTTTGATCATTGGGACTATCGCCAATGGTGAGAATTTGTTCAGGGGTTAAGTCTGACCAATATTGCTGAATTACTTTTAATAATCCTGTAGCTTTATCTTGGGTTTTGGGTTTAATATGACCTTGAACGGTGCTATAGGTAAATCCCCAGCCTAATTCTTCACAAAGTTCTGTTAACAGTTGAATTTCCGATAAACTAATATTTTGAATCTCAAATGTCCAATCTGTAAACCGAAAAAAATTATCGGCGGAGGCTTGTAGGTTAGGATATTGGACTTGGAGAATTTGAAACGCTTGAGCTAAGTTTTGACGATGTTGGGAGAGGGAATTTAAGGAAATTAAAAATTGAGGCTGATCAAATTCAAAAGGATAAAATAATCCGCCATTTTCGGCGATCGCACCGCTTACCGGAAGATAATGTTTAAGTGCTTGAACCCATCCCGCAGAACGTCCTGTAATTAAAATTATGGGGATTTTAGCTTGTTTTAATTGAGATAAAGCTTGTAATAAATTCGTTGTAAATTTTCCGTTTTTTGTTAAGGTTCCATCGATATCCGTTGCGATCAAACGAATATGCTGAAGTGCATTTGTTTGTATCGCTTCCGTCAATGGTATTAAAGACATGAACCGAATCCTCCCTATTTTAAAGGCATTTGCCAAATTTTAATCGTTTTATCTTCACTACCACTGACTACAATTTGACCATTGGAACTCACAGCCAAAGCATTAATGGGTTTAGCATGGCCCCATAATGTTGCCAGTTTTTTCCCAGTTTTGAGATCCCAAACCACCACATTATCACCGCCACTGAGAAGGGTTTTACCATCCTTGGTAATTGCTAAAGATTTGACAGGATTATTATTCGCTTTCCAGACTGCTTTTTGTTCCCCAGTATTGGGATTCCATAACCGAATTGTGCCATCATCACTAGCACTAATTAAAGTTTTGCCATCGGGACTATAAACTAGGGCGTTAATAGTTCCTTCATGACCGGATATGCTGCGTTTGCGAGTCCCGGTTTGTAGATTCCAAAATCGAATCAAGCGGTCTGTTCCGCCACTGACTAAAGTTTGACCATCAGGACTAAAAGCTAAGGTATTAATAGCCCCTTCATGACCCGCAATGGTTAATAGTCGAGATCCCGTTTCTGAACCCCAGAGGCGAATGGTTTGATCGTCACTACCACT
Organism: Planktothrix sp. FACHB-1365; assembly: GCF_014697575.1. Taxonomy (GTDB): domain Bacteria; phylum Cyanobacteriota; class Cyanobacteriia; order Cyanobacteriales; family Microcoleaceae; genus Planktothrix. The sequence goes on from NZ_JACJSC010000023.1 coordinate 63,279, forward strand.
GGCTAAAATCTGACCATTAGGACTAAAAGCGATCGCATTGACCGCTTCAGTATGACCTTCAATGGTTCGGATTCGATTTCCGTCCTTCAAATCCCACAGACGAATGGTTTTATCATTACTACCACTGGCTAAAATTTTACCGTCTGGACTAATGGCTAAAGCTTTCACCCAACTGGAATGGGCTGCAATTGTACGGGGTGGAGCATCTGTTTTTAAATCCCAAATTCTAATCGCTCCAAAACTTCCCACCGCTAAGGTCTGATTATTAGGACTAATCACCGCCGCATAAACCTGACCAACGGCTCGTTTGTAGTCCTCTAAAAAAATACTACTCGGTAAACTTTTTAAAATTAAAATCGGATTAGCCGGAATGAATCCATAGCGGACATAGCCATCAATTTGAGTATAAATCCCCCCAAATATGAGTAAAGAAGTGCCTAAAACCCATAAATATTTAACCGGAATTTTAGGGAGTGTAATGTTAGGGGCAGAAAAATTAAAACCTGTACTTTGGGTGGCATTGATCTGCTCCCGTTTAGAGCGTTGACGTTTAGAACCAGTAGTATCTTTAGATTCAGACGTATTATTCTTATTATTGGCAGATTGATTCAGATCAACCTCTGCCAAACATTGCAAAATCATCTGTGGATTTTGGGGGCGATTACCGGGAAAAGTCGCCATTAAATAATCAATCAGCGCCGCCAATTGATCCGAAATATTAGGAGCCCCTTTACGCCACAATAACTTTCCAGTTCGAGGATTTTCGGGATAAGCAGTGGGGGGTTTTCCGGTTAATAAATAAATAAAAGTTCGCCCTAGGGCAAAAAAATCAGATTGAGGGACGGCTTTCCCATTCATTTGTTCTGGGGGCGTATATCCAGGGGAAACAATACCCGTCACATTTTGCCCCTGTTCTACCTTGGCTAAATAGGTGCCTGAAACTTCTCGCGCCGTTCCAAAATCAATTAAAACTAACTGTCCATTGGGTTTCCTCATAATATTTTGAGGCTTAATATCCCGATGGAAGTATTGCAAATTATGAACTTGATCTAAAATTTCCGCCAGTTGTTTTAACCATTCCATCGCCTGTTCTTGGCTGATGGGTTCCTTTTTCCGTTCCTTCATCCAATCCTGTAAATTTAAACCCTCAATTTTTTCCATAACCAAACAATGGAGGGTTTCTTCAGTTCCTTTGGGAGTATAGGTGAAGTATCCATCAGGATCAACTTTAGGAATACCCGGATGGTTCAGATGGCTTAAAACCTTGGCTTCTTGCTTAAACAGAGTGACAGCTTTGGGGTGGTTTTTTAATAAAACCTTAAGAACTTTACATTTTCCTTGATCATCAATTTCAAAGGTTTTGCCAAAACCGCCACCGCCAAGTTGTTTGATCACACGATATCGCCCCTCCAGCAAAAGATCTGAACCGCATTGACAACAAATGCGCCGATTCTCGTTTGCTGAATCAGTTGGATTTGGGCACTTAGGATTAAGGCAATAACTCACAGAAGCGAGAACCCAGATCTAGGTTGCAGAGTCAGGAGCCAGGAGTCAGGAGTCAGGAGTTAGAAGGTGATGGGGTGTGGGGTGTGGGGGGTGAGGTTTCGGATATTGGGTTTCGGGTTTGAGGTTTCGAGTTTCGGGTTTAATTAATTTCCCCCGATCCCCTTATCTCCTTGCCCCCTTTGTGAGATCCTTGTCCTGATATCCTTCCTGCTCCCCGGCTCCTCTACCCTTTTTTCCTTCTATATCCCGTTTCCTGTCTTCTGTATGAATGTCCTTAGACTAATTCCACTATAACAGGGAAACGAAGTATTCAGTGATCCATCCCCTACACAGGTAGTGGCTTAGGATTAAATCAACCAATTCCTTCAATAATCGGATGGAAGTAAAACGCAATCCCCAGTACCGTATAAGCAGCCAAGAGTAAAACCCCCTCCAGCCAATCAGAACGACCATCGGAACTGACGGAGTTGGCAATTAATACAGAGACCGCAACGGCGATTAATTCAAAGGGATTAAAATTCAAATCCATTGGTTTGCCTAATATCCATCCAGCTAACACTAAGACTGGGGCGACAAATAAAGCAATTTGCAAACTAGACCCCAAGGCAACGGAGACGGATAAATCCATTTTATCTTTCATGGCAACGGTAACGGCCGTGGCGTGTTCGGCGGCGTTTCCAATAATGGGTACTAAAATCACCCCGGTAAATAGGGCGGTGAGTCCCAGGCTAGAGGTCGCTTCCTCCAAAGTACCGACTAATAATTCCGACTCGAGGGCGACTGTCAGTGTCGCGAGCAGCAAAATACCAATCCACAGCTTTAAATTGACCTTTTCCGCTTCATGTCCGGCTTCTTCTGGGGTGATTTGTCCATCTGCATCGTTTTCAGCCACTCCCACATCATATAGATAGGAGTGGGTTTTCATGGAAAACAGCAGGGTGAGGATATAAACCGTAATCAAAACAATGGCAACCGCCGCCGAGAGGGTTTGCATCGTGGGTTCCTGAATGCCGATGGAGGTCGCGTCCACGGCCGTTGGCACTAAAATGGCAATTACGGCTAAATTCATGGCGGAGGCATTTAAACGGGCAATTACGGGCTGGAATTGTTGTTCTTTGAAGCGTAAACCCCCTAAAAACATGGATAACCCCATGACTAACAGCAGGTTTCCCATAATTGATCCCACTAAACTGGATTTCACCACATCCACTAATCCAGCATTGAGGGCTACAATTCCAATAATTAATTCAGTGGCATTACCAAAGGTCGCGTTTAACAACCCCCCTAAATTAGGGCCAAGGACAACGGCGATCTCTTCGGTCGCGGTTCCCATCCAACCCGCTAAGGGAATAATCGCTAAGGCTGAGGTAATAAATACAATTGTTGATCCCCACTCGAAAAAGTGCGCCGCGATGGAAATCGGAACAAAAATTAAGAGTGTTGACAGTAAGGTTTTGGTATTTAACATGGAATTTATCACCAATATGGGCATACAAGACTGGAATTTGGCAGTTGAGAATTTAGAGTAAGCCGTTTTTGAGATTACCACCAGCCCTTGTTAATAGGATTTATACCCTAATGTAGGAGAAAAGTCAGGATTTGCAAACATTAGGAGGATTGAACAATAGGGATCAACTTCTCATCCGTTCAATTCATAGATTTACAGGATAATTTGTTCTTTGCTGTGATCTGACTCTTAATTTATCCCTGAAAAACCTATTTCCTAGGGAGGGTTTAAAATTAAGCTCAATCCATCATAGAAAGAATAACAATACTCCGGTGTACTGCAAAGCGATATAAACAAATATTAACTTTTTTAACTTAACTTGCCAGACCTTGGAATTTTCATTATCATACAATCACAGCAGTCAAAAATTTTATCCTAAAATTTCAGAACTATCTCTTCAAATTGTACGGAATTAACACCGATGAAAAGACTTTGATCATCCCTTAAACCGCTTAAAAAAGCTGAAGACTTCGGTTGATTCTGTTCTGATAGCATTGCCCTGTCTTTATTAGAATAGACAACAAATTTTGAGGCGGATTATCAATGCTGATTCCTCTTGAATCTACTAAAAGTTAAAGCTTTTTTGGGACTTCTTGAATTGTTTGTATCTTATAGGATTACAGTTGCATGGTTTCTACATCTAATTTTCAGGCTTTTGGAATTGCTGATACTCACCTCAATTTTGCGGGGTCAGAATTAACTCAATCCCCTGAATTTGATTCCCCATCCACGGCGACGGGAGTTTATGTCACCATTCACGGACATTTTTATCAACCTCCCCGTGAAAATCCCTATCTCAATGTAGTTGAACGTCAATCTAGTGCCGCCCCCTATCATAACTGGAATGAACGCATTCATCATGAATGTTATCGTCCGAATGCCTTTGCTCGGATTCTCAATGATCGCAGCGAAGTGGTGGGAATTGTCAATAATTATGAATATTTAAGCTTTAATATTGGCCCTACCTTGATGAGTTGGTTAGAACGCTATGACATGGAGGTTTATCAGAAAATTCTGGAAGCCGATCGCAAAAGTTGTCAACGCTTAAATGGACATGGAAATGCGATCGCTCAGGTCTATAATCATATCATTATGCCCTTAGCCAATGAACGGGATAAATATACCCAAATTCGTTGGGCAAAAGCAGATTTTCGCTCTCGTTTTGGCCGTGATCCCGAAGGACTCTGGTTAGCAGAAACAGCGATAGACTATGCCACCCTAGAAGTATTAGTCAATGAAGGCATCCGCTTTACCATTTTAGCCCCTTCCCAAGCCCAACGCTGTCGGCCCTTTGCCACATCGGATTCTCCTGACCCAGAATGGGAGGAAGTGGGGGGAAGTCAAATTGATACCACCCGTCCCTATCGCTGTTATCTGCAAGACAAAACCGGAGCCAAAGACGAATCTCGTTATCTGGATATTTTCTTCTATGATGGCCCCATCTCCCGTGATATGGGGTTTAATGATGTTTTAAATAGTTCCCATCACCTATCGGGACGCATCGGCCAAGCCGTCCGGGGAGATCATCGTCCCACACAATTAATTTCTGTGGCAACCGATGGCGAAACCTTTGGCCATCACCGAGGAGGAACAGAAAAATGTTTAGCTTATGCCTTTGTGGCAGAATTTCCCCAGAATGGCTGGACAGTGACAAATTTTGCCCATTATTTAAGCTTACATCCCCCCACTTGGGAAGTGCAACTCAAACCCGTGACCGCCTGGAGTTGTAGTCATGGGGTAGACCGATGGCAGGATGACTGCGGTTGTGCTGCTGGAGGCGGATGGCATCAACAATGGCGTCGTCCTCTGCGGGATACATTAAATGGATTACGCGATCGCTTAATTGAAATTTATGATCAATATGGTTGTCAATTCTTCCATGATCCTTGGGTAGCTAGAGATAATTATATCCAAGTGATTCGGGATCGTTCTGATGTCAATATTAATGCTTTTTTTGCCCAACATCAAACCCATGATCTGACTCATTCAGAACAGGTAGACGCTTTACGACTATTAGAAATGCAGCGTCATTGTCTGTTAATGTTTACCAGTTGTGGCTGGTTTTTTGAAGAATTATCTCGACCCGAAGGTGTGCAAATTTTATGCTATGCCAGTCGTGCCATTGAATTAGCAGCAGAAGTTGCAGGGGTAGAATTAGAGAGGGAATTTATCTTTAATTTAGCTTTAGCACCCAGTAACGTTGAATTATTTAAAACTGGGGATGAAGTTTATCGTCAATTAGTCGCAACGGCGCGAGTTAGTTTAAAACAAGTCGCTGCCCATTATGCCATTACTTCGTTGTTTACGACTTACCAAAGAGAACAACGGCTGTATTGTTATAATGCTCAACAATTAGACTATCAAATGCAGCGTATGGGGTCTTTGAACCTAGCAGTGGGTGAAGTTTTATTAGTGTCGGAAATTACACGAGAACAAACCCATTTCGTGTTTGCTGTTTTTCATTTAGGCGGTTGGGATTTCCATTGCTGTATTCAACCTTTTAGCGGGCGACGAGCCTATTTTGAATTAAAACGGCGATTATTTGAGGCATTACAGGAAGCGAGTGCTGCTCATTTAATGTTGCGATTAGTCCAGAGCTTTGGCGATGATTCCTTTAGTTTACGGGATTTATTTGCTGAAGAACGGCAGCGAATTATGGGGTTATTGTGTCATGAAACCTTAACTCGTTTAGATCAATTGTATACTCAGGTTTATCGAGATAATTATGGAATTATGATGGCATTTCATCGGGATGAATTAGAGGTTCCTCCTGAGTTACAAGTCGCAACAGAAGTGGCATTAGGGAATCGATTTTTAACCAGTGTTCGCGCCTTAGAATCGGAAAGCAGTGAAGGACGATTAAGTATTAATCATTTGGGAGAATTAGAAGCGATCGCCAAAGAAGCTCAATTATTACGATGTCGGCTACAACATTCAGAGGTTAAAGAGAGTTTTGAACGATTAATTATTCAGTTTCTCTGGCGACGGTTACAAGATCATGACCTAGGGACAATTGCCGAAGATTTAGAGAATTTACAACGGTTAATTCAACTCAATTATAACTTGAATTTAGGCGTTTCTTTAAATCAAGCCCAGGAATTTTATTTCCAATATCTGAAGACCCATATTATTCCATTGTGTTTAGGTTATTTACAACGAAATCATCAGGAAATCTACGTTGATTTGGCAGAAAATAACAATTCAGACACAAGGGTTGCGGTGCAAATTGCATCCGAAGGTCATACATGGCAACTCCATCAAATTCGTCGCCTGTTACAATTAGGTCAAACCCTAGGCTTAGACGTTCAAGAATGGTTGAATCTTTTAGGTTAACCGTTAACGGTTTATATAGGCGCGATTGTTTCTAAGATGGGCGGGTTCTATCATTAATATTGCTGAAACTTGAATATAATTACAGAACCTGTCCCTACAATTTGTTGTTGCAAAAGGCGATACTAGAACTAACAGCACAAGCTAAAACCTGATCATCATCAGGATCATTAATAATAATCTTTTCAACTATATGAATCTCCACAATTTGTACTAAATTAATATAGTTATTTACTAAGGCTTCAGGGGTTTCTTGAATAACGGCTAAAAGCCGTTGAGCAAATTTAGGACGACTTAAAACATCTAATAATTCCTCAATTAAGGGAGAAGAAGTATAGATCTCAATTTGCTGATTCCAAACTAAGTCCAGAATTTGTCGGGGATAACTTCCCCATAAGAATCCAGAAATAACTGTATTAGTGTCAAGAACTACACGCATCTTAGGATTGATTTTTAGAGTTTTTTTCAATCCGATAAGCTGCTATTTCGGTTTCAATATCATCGGCGTTAATAGGATCAATTTCATTGAAAGCTAGTAATTTATCTAATTGATTAAAAAACTGTTCAATTTTTACTTCTAAGTTAAGTTCTGATGTCTGTTTCTGAACCTTAGAATAATTGATAATCATAAATTCATCATTCCAAGCCACCTGTAATTCTTGAATATCTTTGATCAGAGATTGAAGTGTTTCAGGTAAAAGTAACGAGCCATCAGGATTAACTTTAATAATTTCTGATTTCATATTGGGAGGTGATAATCAGTAACATTCCTATTATAAACGTGAATTCAGAAATCTTCAATTTAAAAGTGGTATTAGAACAAACTAAACTACACCCGCTTGAAAAATCTGGTTTGCTGTGAGGTTCAAATCTGGAAAAGTTGGCGACACAATGCGATCATTCTCTCGAAACTTGACGATTTGATATTCACCGTCAACCAAGTTACAGATAGAAATTGTTGGTTGTTTGGGATTTCCAATAAAATTGCGTCCGCCCAAAGCAGCATAATCGATAATCCAATATTCTGGGATACCCATCTCCTCATAATCGGCATATTTCAAATAGTAATCATCTCGCCAATTGGTTGATACAACCTCAATTAATAAAGGGATTGATGCAGCTAAACTGAGGGTAGATTGTTTTTGCCATAATGTTTCGTTCGCCAGATTTGCGCGATCAAGCACCAAGACATCAGGGAAATAACCACAATCTTTTTCAGGAGGTCTAACTATCACTTGGCGGGGGATACCGTAGGGTAATCCCAGACGTTTAATCTCAAAAGGAATTTCGATGCTAAGAAAACTGATAACTTCCTCATGTTCGCCTACTGGTTGTGACATCTCAACAATATTTCTATTATGCAGTTCGCAGCGTACCGCCGAATTTTCTGGCAGCCACTCCACAAATTCCTCGAAGTTTACGAGTTTGGGTAAAGCTTGAGTCATAGGTTTTGAGAATTACGGATAATATAAATTATACCTCTAAGTTCTATTATCTAAACAAGTTATAACGCTTTGGAGAGCATAATGTTAAGAATTAGTATTGAAAACCTAGGAGATCACTTGAAAGCTCTTTTAGAAAGAGTAGCTCAAGGTGAAGAAATCATCTTAGTTGATGGGAGTAGAGAAGTTGCCAGACTTGTTCCACCAAAAACCAGACAAGAATGGGTATTGCAAAGAAAAAGATTTCGAGACTCTGTACTCTTGACAGGTGAATCGTTGAGGGGGACAATCATTGAAGCCAGAGAAGGAGAACGGTATTGATTTATTTAGATACGAGCGTGTTAGCTGCTTTTTACTGGCCAGAAGCACTCAGCGAAATAGTAGACGATTTATTAAGCAATGAACCAGAACCCGCATTGAGTCAATTAGTAGAAGTTGAATTATTTTCGGCACTCTCTCGACGGGTGCGAATGGGAGAGATTTCTCAGGGGGATGCTAGAACTATTTCAGCCCATTTCCAATCGGATTTAGACGATGGTTTTTATCATTATTTAACGGTTGAAACTGTTCATTATCAATTAGCGCGCGATTGGATCAGTAGATTTGATATTCCTTTACGAACTTTGGATGCTTTGCATTTAGCGATCGCATTTTCTTATGAAATTCCTTTAATAACAGCAGATGAAGGTTTAGCTGCGAGTGCTACAATATTAGGAGTTTCAGTTGAAATTTTACGACCCTAGCGATCGCTTCTAAGAGAAGAAGGGCGGGTTTAGCAAGATTGTTGCTGAGAGCGGTTGGTTATGATTGTTGTTAGTGACACAACGATCATCTATAAGTTTATAAAAGTTAGCAGAAAATTTATTTGATAAACAAGTTTATGATATAATAGATACTCTACCTATAGTAATTGAGTCATTAAATCACTATGATCGCTGAACTTATGGTACAACCTTCCTACTGGATTGATAGTGAGATTTCAATTCAGAAAGTCAGAAATCTTTACTTAATTTAGTCAGAATTAGAGGTAGTTTTATCTGAATGAAAAAGCGATTTTTGATGCTATCTTAGATTGGGTTTCATCTGTTTAACAAAAATAATTAGTGTATGAATCTGCGCTTTTATATCGATCCTGAAACTAATTTACCTCATATCTATGAGCATGGAGTTAATGAGGTAGAAGTTGAGGATATACTGAGAAAGCCAGGAGAGGATCGTTTGGGTCGTGAAGGTACGCGGGTAGCTATTGGTAAAACTATAGATGGTCGTTATCTTAAGATTGTTTACGTTCCTGAACCCGAGTTAGATAGTGCTTTTGTGATAACAGCGTATGAGTTAACAGGTAAACCTTTGAGTGCTTATAAACGCAGACAACGGAGTAGGTAAATATGACAACACAAAACAAATTTCCCTTGGGTTGGGATGAACAACGAGTGCGCCAAACGATCGAACATTATGAGCGACAGTCAGAAGATGAAGCGGTAGCAGAAGATGAAGCAGCGTTTGATAATCAAGATCAAGCGTTTGTTCAAGTTCCTTTGGAGTTATTACCGTTAGTTAGAGAGTTAATCGCTAAACATTATGCAAGTATTTAAGACAAGATAAATAAAAGCGATCGCATTCTTTAATCTCTCATCAATTTTAGGGTTTGAATACGGGTTAATAGTAAAAATGCGATCGCTTTTAAGAAGAAAGGGTTTAACAAGATTATTATTTAAAATTGAATATTCTTACAGAACCCGCCCCTACAGTTTGAACGATTAGGATTTAATCTGTTTTAATCAGATCACAGGTTGATTACCAAAGGTGGAATGCCCAAAAACAACATAACCTTTCCCTGCGGTATTATCAAATAAACTACCCGGTGCGCCGATGAGGATATCGTTAACGTTATCTTTGTTAATATCCCCAGCACTGCTAACTGCAACTCCTGATAATTCGTTTTCGGCAGTTCCATTGATGAAAAAGCCATTTTCACCGTTCAACTCTGAGCTATTTAAACTTGCAGGAAATCCTTTATTAGTACCCCAAATAATATATGTTTTTCCTGCACCTTTAATGCCATTTGCAGTGGCTCCTGAAGCTCCAATGATAATATCATCAATTTGATCTCCATTCATATCTCCTGCGGCTTTAACAGAACCTCCTAATAATTCATCGGGTTCTACTCCATTAACGACAAATCCGTTATTTCCATCAAGGGTAAACAGGTCGAATTCTTGCGGATATCCGGCTTGAGTTCCAAACACAACATAAGCTTTTCCTGCATTTGTTTGATCATTGCCTGGAGATTGGGAAACACCTATCAGAATATCTTCTAAACCATCCGCATTAATATCTCCTGCACCGCTAACAGATGAAACAGAATAGCCATCTCCTTTGATCGTAAATCCGTTATTACCGTTTAAGTTAGAAAGGGAAAATCCGTTAGGGTATCCTCCATCTTTGCCAAATAAAACGTAAGTTTCTCCCGCTTTAGGATTGCCTTCAAGTAATCCTTGTTCTGTACCAATAATCAGATCATCAATTTCATCTCCGTTGATATCACCAGCGTTACTAACAGTCGTTCCTGCTAATCCGTTATTATGGTTAATAATTGTGCCTTTGTCATCTTCAAGATCCGATGGGTTAAATGCTGGCGGGAAATTGGTTCGGCGACCATAAACCAGATAAATTTTACCTAAAAACGTATCAATTCCCGCAGGTGCAGCAACGGCTAAATCATCTAATCCATCTGCATTGAAATCTCCAGCACTACTGACAGCAATACCCGAATAATCTAAAGGTTGATTACTGTTAATCACAAAGCCGTTATTGCCATCCAGATTAGCGAGATTAAATCGAGTTGAGAAGGGTTGATTTGAACCAAAAACAATATATGTTCGACCGGAATCATTGAGGCTATTGGAGTTAGAGGCAAACGCACCAATCATCACATCTTTTAAGCCATCTCCGTTCAAATCTCCGGCTGAACTAACAGCACCGCCACTAAAACTTTCGGCTTCAAATCCTTCAATAATAAATCCATTTGTACCGTTGAGGGTAGAGAGGTCAAAGTTAGCTGGAAATCCTTGATTTGTACCAAAGATTACATAACTTTCCCCTGTGGCATTAATATTATTGGGATCGGCAGCAAACCCTCCTACAATAAAGTCATCAATGGTATCACCATTAAAGTCTCCAATATTACTGACAGAACTACCAGCAAAGTTTCCGGCTGCACCTGTTACAGTAAAACCATTGTTACCATTCAAATCTGTTAGGTTTATGGCTGGGACAGTAACAGTAATTGTTCCGGTTGCGGTTGTTTGATCATCAGCAATGGTATAATTAATCGTATCCACACCGACAAAATTAGTCGGGGGTGTATAGGTTAATTGATCATCGGTTTTATCGTCGGGAGTGCCGTTATTATCAAGTTGAATTGTACCCCCTTTAGCAGTGGTTTGATCATACCCGGTTAAGGATAGGGGAATTCCGGTAGTAACGATATCGTTACTGAGGGGATTAATTTTGACGGGGGTGTTAGCAAAGGTACTGGTAAAGTCTGCCGTTGCTTGGGGTTCAACGCGAATAATGACAGAACTTTCTGGGGAGGGAACATTGATGGCGGATTCAATAATGTCTGGGTCAAAATCGGTGAGAACTAAATCAATAATTGCGGTTTCTCGGATGATGGGATCGGTAATGCGATCGCCAATTAATTCTTCAGCTTTTTGAACATCTGCGGGATCAAGATCGGAGAGTTTAACTTTTTGGCGAGGATAATTGCTGATGGTAAAGGTATTTGTATCTTCACCCGGTTGATAATCAAATAAAGATTCAGTTTGACTGACTCGCCAACTATCCGCATATTCGCCATAAAGTTGTTCTACGGAAATCGGTTCAGTTAAGACAGTTCCATCCCGTTTGAGAATATCATCATCGGGGTTATCGTTATAAGTTCCAAAGATCCCTCTGACCGTATCTCGTCGTTCTGGAGACAGGAAAAGGCTAACATTAATCCGATTTTCTGTCATTGTGGCGATCAGTTGATCTCCTTTGGGATAGACAAAACTGTACTGATTCCCTTCTCGATAAATCCGACCTTCCCCAACAAAAATATATTCATTATCGGGTATGGTGGTGGGGACTCCATCAATTAAAAGTTGTTGACTGTCTTGATAAAGTCCGACTCGTTTACCGCCTAAAATAGTGGCAACAGCAGTGGCATTGGAAGCATTTTTTAGAGGATCATTTCCAACGGGTTGTTGTCGGACTTGTATTTTGTAATCGTCGTTCAGAGATTCAAGTAAGGTGAATTCTCCAGCCGCTTGAAAGTCGAGAGATTTTCCATCAATCGTGATATAACGAGGGTCGTTGAATTCATGGGGGTTTGGTTCTGGTGGATCGGGTTCTTCTTTTTCGTCATTGTCGATAATAGTTCCTGTAGCACTAATTGAATCTACTTCTCCTTCACATTCAGCAAAGAGTTGACCTGATGGATCTTTGAGGGTAACAGTCAACGTTTCATCTCCCTCTTTTTGTTTATCTCCGACAATTGCAACAAAAAAGCTTTCCTCTTGTTTCCCTGCTGGAATCGTTACAGTATTATTGGGTAGAAAATAGTCACTTCCTTGAGTTGCTGTATCGCCTTTTTTCCCAGTTTCAATGGTTAGTGTTAGAGGTTGATCTGATACTTCCCGTCGTTTGACAGTAAATGTTAAAAAATTGGTTGTGTCTCCTCTTTTACTATCTTCTTGTACAGGTGTAGCATCTAAAATTGAAATTGGGAGATTGTAAGGTATTTTATAGGTAATTTCTACAACATTCCTAACATTATTTCCCACTTTGTCAATCTGAATTGGAGCAACCTTAAAAAAGGCATTACTATCGTTAGTGTTGCTACTAACTATGGGTTTTGGTATGACTATACTTCCCTCTGGAAACCTGAATGGGCCGGCTAATGGACCCAACGGTGGTCTTTTCTCCTCCAAGGGACCAAAAGTGTTTTTACTATTCACTACTATCGCCTGAGTATCTAAAGAACCCTGAACTGTAGGAGAAAGGCTTGTATTTATTTCTCCTATAAGCTCATACCTTGCTTTTAATTCCATTACTCCACAACCTTCAGATGGCGCGGTGAAGCTAAAGGGTTCAGATCCCAAAAAATCTATAAGCGATTTCTTTTGTTCTTGACCACCATCCATTGACATTGTGATTGAGAGACCCTTTGGTTCAAATGTTAATTCTTCTTGAAGACCTACTCCTAAATTACCTTTGACATCCAGAAGATCAGCACTGATAACTGCTTTTCCTCTTCCCTCGCTATAAGGAATGTCTTTTGAAAACCCAAGCCCTGATGCTTTTAAGTCTAAGCCAGAGCCTATGCTTTCAAGAATAGTTTTTAGAGGTTTTGCTGCGGGTAAATATTTAATTATTGCTGCGTCTATATCTCCTGACAAAGTTATAAAGCTATCTTTTGTTGTACCCTTAGCTTTAATTGAAGGCAAACGTGAATCTATACTAGAGGTGTCTTTTTTATCTTGTGTAAATGTCTCTATTTTAGGAAGTGTAACTTTAAGATCTAAAACATTTTTTATGAGAGGAAATTTTAAACTGGCATTAAGATCACCAAGGCTTTTCTTCACTAGATTATCGGTGGTTTTGGGAAAACCACTGTAATTTATTAAATCCCCAATAAAAATCTTATCATCTTTAGATCTATTGAGATCAGAACGCTCTGCCTTGGTTTGAGCCGGAACTGGATTATTTGTAGAAGGAATGTAAGTATTTAAGTCAACCTCTTGAGTATTTAAAGAAGGCGGTCGATTGATATAAACATCTTTGACGTTAATAGGTCCTAAACTATATTCCAGATCTATTCCCGCACTCAATAGCTCTAGTCCTGCGCCATCAAGACTTAATGTTCCTGTCGCCAAGTTAGTTAATTTAACTTCAAAGTTTTCTCCTAGTTCAACATTATTTGGTAAATCAAAATCAACAGTGATAGGATATTTAAAACTAGCATCCCCTAAACTAAACAAATTTACAAAAGGAACTAGACCAACAAAAGCATTTATATCCCAGTTAAATCCAAATCCTAGATCTTCAACTTTGCCAGATTTATTGAGTTCAAAGGCTAAATCAGTGTATCTGAATTCGCCATTAAAAGGTAAATTTTGGCCAAGCCTAACATTATTGCCTGAAAAATCGAGTGTATCTGATTGAACTTGTTGCTCAATACTCACCCCTTCCCCATCCCAAACAACGATCGCACTATCATTCTCACCCCACAAACCTAACAGTTCCGACTCACTCAACCCCTTACCCAGAAACAGATCAGCAAACAGTTCTCCTTCATCCCCAGGAGAATCGATCGCATTGTTTTGAGCATCAATATAATGACCATATTCTTCTAATAAAACCGATGCGATCGCCCCTACATTCCCAGTATTCTCATCCACCAACTCCTGAGATAAATAAATCGTATTTGTAGCAGTCGCAAAAGCACCTCTCGCATTATTAATTTCAGACCCAGGACGAATTTCAATCGTTGGAAAATCAATTAAATCTGCCTTATCCCAAATTTTATGATTTCCGAAGGCAAGCTGCATTTTGGCATTAAAATCAGCCGATGAAGCGAAATCACTGAGATAATTTTGAGCAACTTGTAACGCTTTTTCAATCGTTGTAGTTTGAGTTGTTCCTGTCGTTAATAGGGTGTTCATTGTCTTACCTCTAGTTAAGGGTTGATAGATGGGACTTGAGAAACCGGGTTTTTAAAGGAACTTGACTTTCCCACCGTTATCTTTAGGGAAAAACCCGGTTTCTGGGGTTCTGGATAGGAGTTGAGAAACCGGGTTTTTAACAAAACTTAGTTTTTGGCCCGTTATCTTTGGGGAAAAACCCGGTTTCTGGGTTCTGGATAGGAGTTGAGAAACCGGGTTTTTAACAAAACTTAGTTTTTGGCCCGTTATCTTTGGGGAAAAACCCGGTTTCTGGGTTCTGAGTGGGGTTTGAGAAACCGGATTTTTAACAAAACTTAGTTTTTGGCCCGTTATCTTTAGGGAAAAACCCGGTTTCTGGGCTCTGGGTTGGGGTTGAGAAACCGGGTTTTTAACAAAACTTAGTTTTCCGCCCGTTATCTTTGGGGAAAAACCCGGTTTCTGGGTTCTGAGTGGGGTTTGAGAAACCGGGTTTTTAACAAAACTTAGTTTTTGGCCCGTTATCTTTAGGGAAAAACCCGGTTTCTGGGCTCTGGGTTGGGGTTGAGAAACCGGGTTTTTAACAAAACTTAGTTTTTGGCCCGTTATCTTTAGGGAAAAACCCGGTTTCTTGGATATGGGTTAGGTCAGAAACTGGGTTTTTGATGGACTTGGGTTTCAAGGAGTGAATTTCTGGAAAAACCCGGTTTCTTAGCTAGTTGCACATTTTAAACCTCGCCTCTGTCCAAAAAAAACTCCACAGTATGGGTATCTTTTCCTAAAAAACTCAGGGGGAGGTTCAAAAGTTGAACCGTTTGATCAGCAACTTTAATCATGGCGATAGCCTACCACCCGATCAGGTGAATAAAAGTTGCCAAAAGGTGAAGTCTGAGGTAGTATAAAGTGAATAAAAGTGAATAAAACAGATCTTGCTCCTGATCCACTGGCCCCTATAGCCTGCTAAAACAACGATTAATTAATTTAAAATCGTGCGATGGATACTGAAAAAATTGAACAAATTGTTGCATCTATCAATCAGATTGTTCTTAACAAACAAGGAAAATCCTTGAAAGATATTCAAGTGGATATTCTACGGGGAGCCTTCAAGCAAGAGGAATATGTTAAAATTGCTCTTGCTAACAACAGAAGCCCAGATAGTATAAAAAAAGAAGCGTCTTTACTGTGGAAGTTATTAAGTGAAGTTTTTGGCGAAACAATTACAAAAACTCGTTTAGAAGTATTAAAGCGAAAGGTTGCTAATTTATCTGTTTCTCATCAATTTTCTAATTCTGATCAAGATTGGGCGGATGCGCCGGATGTGTCGAGTATTGTAGGACGAGAAATTGATGTAAATACTCTTAAACAATGGGTTGTTGGCGATCGCTGTCGTCTAGTTACTATTGTTGGACTTCCGGGGAAAGGAAAAACCAGTCTGACTGTAAAATTAGCTCAAGAGGTGAGTGGAGAATTTGAGGGAATTATTTGGCGATCGCTTTTAAACTCCCTTTCCATACAAGATCTAATTAAAGACTGGATTTTATTTTTATCTCATCAAGAAAAGACCGATTTACCTGAGCGTCTTGATCAACAAATTAATCTATTAATTTCTTATTTAAAACAACATCGCTATTTACTAATTTTAGATAATATTGAAACTATTTTAGCGAAAGAAACTCAATTCAAAAACTATAAATCCGGTTATGAAGACTATCATCAACTGTTAGAAAAAATTGCTGAAGTTTCCCATCAAAGTTGTCTCCTATTAACCAGTCGAGTTAAAGTTCATCATTTAGAAAAATTCGTGGGTCAACATCAACCCGTGCGTTGTTTTGTGGTGGGAGGATTAACTGTTGATCCCGTTAAACAACTGTTTCAAGAAAAAGGTGAATTTACCGCCACAGAAATTGAATGGGAAACTTTAGTTAATTATTATCAAGGAAACCCCCTGGCTTTAAAATTAACGGCTTGTCATATTCATAAAGTTTTTGCAGGAAATATTCAGGAATTTCTACAAGTCGGAAACTTGGTTTTTAAAGATATACAAGATTTATTAGATTGGCATTTTCAGTATTGCAGTCCTGAAGAACATAACGTTTTATTTTGGTTAGCAATTTATCGAGAACCTGTCTCTATTTCAGAATTAAAAAATCATGTAGTTTCAACGAACATTCAACAGCATTTATTAGATTATTTAGAATCCTTACAAAACCGAATGCTCCTAGAAAGAACTGCAAATCAACAGTGCTTTACCCTACAACCTGTGTTAATGGAATATGTTACGGAAAAATTGATTACCACCGTCACCCCAGAATTAATCACGGGAAATTTTAATCTGTTTAATCATCATAGTTTAATGCTGGCGACTTGTAAAGATTATATCAGAAGTAGCCAAATCACAATGATTATTAATCCCATCATAGAATCTTTATTATCATTACCTCAATTTCCAACTCTTTGTGAATTAGAAAATCATTTCAAAAAATTAGTAATTCAAGCTCAAGAAAAATATCCCCAGAAACCCGGTTATATTGGGGGAAATTTGATTAATCTATTTTGTTATTTAAAAACGAATCTAAACGGTTATAATTTTTCTCGTCTGACAATTTGGGAAGCTAATCTACAAGGAATTAACCTACAAAACGTTAATTTTTCTGAATGTCATTTCAAAAATACTATTTTTACACAATCTTTTGGGGGAATTCACTCCTTAGCCTTTACTCCCGATGGTGCTATTTTAGCGGCGGGAGATTCTAATGGTTATATTCACTTTTTAAACCCAGAAGATGGACAACCTATTTTAACATTTGGTAAACATAAATGGTGGACAGTTGCTCTGGCGTTTAGTTCGGATGGGAACAAATTAGTCAGTAGTAGTTTACATCCTACTGTTAAAATTTGGAATGCAAAAACCGGTCAATTATTAAAGGATTTAGAAGGACATAAAAGTTGGGTTTGGACAGTTGCTTTTAGTCCCGATAATCAAATCATCGCCAGTGGGAGTGATGATAAAACAATTAAATTTTGGGATGCTAATAATGGTGAATTATTGAGGACTTTAGATGCTCATAACGGTTGGGTTTTAAGTGTAGCCTTTAGTCCTGATGGTCGAATTTTAGCCAGTGGAAGTTATAATAAAACGATTAAACTTTGGGATATCGAAACGGGGGACTGTTTACAAACTTTGAAGGGACATGAAGATGCGATTTGGTGTGTAGCGTTTAGTCCTGATGGTAAAACTTTAGCCAGTTGTGGATTTGAAAAAATTATTAGACTTTGGAATATCGAAACAGGAGAATGTTATCGGATTTTGTCAGGACATCAAAAGGAAATTAAAGTGTTAGCCTTTAGTCCCGATGGGGAAACTTTAGCCAGTGGAGATTTTACCTCAACGGTGAAGTTTTGGCGGGTGAAAACAGGGGAATGTCGAGGAAGTTTAAGACACCATCAAACGGGAATTCGCGCCTTAGCATTTAGTCCTGATAATCAAACCGTAGCGACGGGAGATAATGACCAAATTATTAAACTTTGGAATCCTAAAACAAGAAAATGTATTAAGACATTTTGGGGATATACCAACTGGGTTTGGTCAATTGCGTTGAGTCGTGATGGTCAGAGGTTAGCCAGTAGCCATTTAGACCATAAAGTGAGATTGTGGAATCCTCAAACCCAAGACTGTTTAAACACATTAACCGGACATACCGCTTGGGTTTGGTCGGTGGCGTTTAGTCCTGATGGAAAAACGGTGGCGAGTAGCGGGGATGATGAAACCATTCGACTCTGGGATGTGGAGACGGGGGAATGTTACAAATGTTTGAAATATCCGACTAAAAAGTATCAAGGAGGGATTTGGACGATTGGGTTTAGTTGGGATGGTTTATTTTTAGCCAGTGGAGGTCAAGATACAACGATTAAAATTTGGAATCTTAAAACCGATAAATTTCACGTTTTAGCCGGACATCAAAGTTGGGTTTGGACGGTTACTTTTCATCCTCATTTTCCGATTTTAGCCAGTGGAAGCGATGACCAAACCATTAAACTTTGGGATATGAAAACGGGAGATTGTTTACAAACATTACGGGGACATCACAATAAAGTTAGGTCAATTGCTTTTAGCCCCCAGTCCCAATTTTTAGTCAGCGGAAGTGAAGATGAAACCGTCAAACTTTGGAATTTAGAGACGGGAAAATGTGTTTATACTTTATTGGGACATGAAGGTTGGATTTGGTCGGTTGATTTTAGTCCTGATGGTCAAATTATCGCCAGTGGAAGTGATGATTTTCAAGTGAAACTCTGGGATTTTAAGACGGGAAACTGTCTCTATAGCTTAAAAAAACATACTAATACTGTGACATCAGTAATGTTTAGTCCTGATCACCAAACTTTGCTCACGAGCAGTGAAGACGGAACAATTAAGTTTTGGCAAGTTAAAACCGGAAAGTGTTTAAAAACTTTAATTATTCCTAATTCTTATACTAACATGAATATTACAGAAACGCAAGGGTTAAGCGAGGGTCAAAAACACACCCTAAAAGCGTTAGGTGCTGTAGAATATTAACTCATCGGAGAGCATCGAGAGTAAATACTTTATTTAATAACCCATATTTCTCTATCATAAAGAGAAGTTTAGCATTTTCAGAATTTTGTTTTTTAACGCCGACTTTGAAAACCCCCTGCTTTTTAAGGGGGGATTTAGAACTATAAAAAAATCAACGAACTTTCAGTTTTCTAGGCTACTTTTAGCCTTAAAGTTGACACTGATGTATGGCGTGTCTCTATATTTTATGGTGCTTTATTTTATGGTGCTTTTTATAACGTCCGAATCACCCGGCAAGGGTTCCCCGCCGCAACAACTCGTTCAGGAATATTATTAACAACAACGCTCCCCGCTCCAATGGTCGTATTGTCGCCAATTTCTACCCCTGGACAAATAATAGCACCCCCTCCAATCCAAACATTATGACCAATTTTAATCGGTGCAGCTAGTTCTTTTCCTGTTAGACGTAATTCAGGCTCAATGGGATGATAAGCGGTATAAATTCGAACATTAGGTGCTAATAAAACATGGTCACCAATTTCAACAAAATTACAATCTAAAATGATACAATTATAATTCATATAAACATTATTTCCCAGTTTAATATAACACCCATAATCACAATAAAAGGGGGGAGTAATATATAAATTATCTCCGATTTTATTGAATAATTCTAATAGAATTTCTTGACGATTTTCTAATTGTTCTTCTGTTGTATTGTTGTATAAACGAGTCAGTTTAGAAGCTCGTTGGCGGGCACTAATTAAATCAGCATCATTAGCGAAATATAATGCCCCTGATAGCATTTTTTCTTGTTCAGTTTGGGAGATATTTTCCATAATATTAATCAGTATTAATCCAACGTAAAACAGAAGCAATTGCACGATTGACAAAACTATTGGGTTTCTCTTCAATAATTTTGCGTTGAGCTTTATCCCGTTCTAATTCTAACCTAGCAATTAATCGTTCTCCTTTTTGGTGACGAACTAACGCTACTAAATAATCATGGGTCAGTTGATATCGATCATCAGGAATATCAGGAATATGTAAAATTAATCCTTCTTCAACTAAAACTTCTAATAAAGGTTCTATTTTACTAAATTCTGTATCTAATTCTTCCGCTAGTTCTTTGCTAGTTTTTAGCAGGCGGTGTTCTTGCTCGTTGGTTAACCCATACAAAATTTTAATTGCTGTTCGTTCATTTTTAGCACTACAATCTCGAATAACTTCATCTAAAAAATGTTCTAATAATTTTTGCTTGGGATGTTCTCCAAGCTGTTCATATTGATTTAAAGTTTGAATATCATGAGCTTGTAATTGAGTCCCAATTAATTGAAGTTCAATGGGTCGGATACGATCAATATCAACGGTTAAATCCCGAAGCAATTGAGACATTAAATCAGGTTCTATTTTAAATTGAGCGCGTTCAATTTGATTTTGAATGAACGTTTGTGCTTGACTTACTGTAAAGTTTTCTAAACCATAAATCACCTTTTTGGAGAGAATCTCAGAGTGAATAATATCCTCTAGGTTAGTACGATGAGCGCATTCTAGTAAATAATGTAAAGCATCAGTTCTTAAACAAAGTAACACCGTAATTGAAGTCAGCATCAAACTTTCTTTTAAAAATTCATAAAAAGGTAATCGTTGTTCTAACTGCTGACAAACCACAAAAAACTCTTCAAACTGATCAAAAATTAATACCGTTGGAATCTGATTTTGATCATTTTGCTTAAGTAAATTTAAAACCGGATTCAAGTTCCAGGTTTTGGGGTTTGGTTCTCGTAACCAATCCGTATAAATTCGCAGTAAAATAGGTCGAGCAATACTAGGATTTCGAGACCGTTGTTCTAACAACATCGGGACAATTCCTGCATTGAGTAATGAACTTTTTCCAACGCCAGATTCTCCCTGAAGAACAATCAGTTTATTGTCGGGGTTTTGAATCCGTTCTAATAAAGTATGAACATCCTTTAAACGATTAGAATTTTCTATTTCTAAAGCAATAGACTGTTGTTTATGATTCGGGTGGGATTGAGGTTGCAATGTCCGCACCCCAATAAAAGCTCGTAATCCATATTGATATTCAATTCTAATTTTTTCTTCTTTTAAACGGGAAGCTTGAGTATATAAATCTTGATCCAAATACAGCTTATGTAAGGCTGTTAAAATTTTTAAATAACCTTTAGGATCATCCTCAACATTGCTTTTTCGTAAAGCTTCTTCTAATTGGTTAACTGTTGTTTGCCATTGTTGAAATTCCTGTTTGGATTCTGCTAGTAAATAAAGATAAGGATTATGAGATTCTGTGCTGGTACTCATTGGATCATCATAGATTGATTGACCTTGAATTGCTAATGCTAACTCCGCTAATTGATTGGCGTGTGCCCACTTGGATTCATGCAAAGCAGCTTCGGCTAAAAAGCCATAATCTTGTGCTAATTGGGCTTCTGAACCATAAGATATATGTAAATTAATCGCTTTTTGAGCCACTTTTTGTAAGGTTTCCCAGTCTTCTAGGTGTCGTAAAACTTCACCTAATTCTCCAATGAATTTAGAGACCAAATCAGGGCGATTAGCTTTTTCAAAAACGGTTATACATTGCTCAAAATAAATTTTTGCTTCTTGCCAATTTATATTTTTTTCTGCGCTGGTATTAGACTGAGCTAAAGAGATAAAACATAACCCGACATGAAATAAAATTCCACCCATTTGTTCAATAAATTGATTGGGAAGAATCGTGTCAAGGTCAGGACGAGATAGCATTTCTAAATCGCCTTGAGCTAAAGCCGATGGCCAATATTCTAAACTGCGACGATAATGATAAAGAGTCGATTCTAAATCTTTATTCTCATAAGCTTCTCGGCCTAAAATAAATTGTAATCCAGCGATTAAGGTGGGTAATATTTGCTGATAGTTATTTTGTCGGGCTTCTTGAAGAATTGCTTTGAATTCAGGATAAGATTCTCCCAAAATCACAACATTGGGTTTAAACAGGGGTGTATTTGGATCTAAAATGTCCGTAAAGATCTGCTCAACACAGCGATTGAGAAATAAAATAGATGAAGAGGATGTATGACTGGGAACTGGTTTGGGGCCGTTGATATCGCTCATACTATTGCCTCAAATCGGGCGCGATCACTTAAATTATTAATAGTGTGACATTTTTTAGAGGAAAAAACAACTGTTTTGACTAGAATCAGGGTATCCCTACTGATACCAAAGGATACCCCTTTAAACCTTAAACCGTTGGGTTAGCTCTATCTGCAATTTTACTCAACTATAATAGGCATTTATTATGAGCCGCTTCTAAAGTTTTCACATACTCAGAATTCTTGCCATACAGTCCTGTTAAGATATTAACGGTTTCTTCGATTAATATCAAAGAATTGACGGTATTGATCCAAGATATATCTCCTTCAGGAAGAATCATGCCATAAAATTCACAAGTTAGAGGTTCCTGGGGAACTAAAGCATAATCTTGAGTGGAAATGGCTGGATTTCTTAATACTTCCCCAATTAATAATAATCCATCACTGGCAAAGGCATTCAGACGACCTTGAACCACATCTTCCACAGCATTTTTTCGACCGTCAACTCCTGGATATTCCACAACTTTTGCTAAAGAATAACGACTGCTAATAAACTGTTGAGTTAAAGAGGCAGGTAGAACCCCAATGGAAATATTTTCTAAAGCTCCTGATGGTTGAATATAAGCTTGGTTATCCGGTCGAACTAATAAATGAACTCCCGTTGCTAAAAAGCGATCAGAATAGACAATTCCAGGGGGAAGATTTCGCATAATTGTATTAGGGCCACATTCTAAATGCACTTTTCCCTCTTTTACCAATTGTTCTCGATTTTCCAAGGTTGAGGGGATGAATTGTACCTCAATCGGTTGATTGAGTTGTAACTGATCTTGTAATCGTTTTCCTAATAATTCCATTAATTCAATACAATATCCTTCCCATTTTCCATCGGCAGAAACAAATCCTAATGGGGGTGCATCTTGCCGAATTCCAGCTTTTAAAACTCCGGTTCTTTTGATGTCTTCTAAAACTGTTCCAGCTAAACTGGGTAACGGTAAAAGTACCGATAAAATTAAACTCAATGCCATCGTGGCTAGTTTGGTTTTCATGTTATGATAGATCCCTACAAACACAGTAATCGAATCTAGCTTACCGCAAAAATGATCAGTCAGCCGGAACAGATCTAGCCGTTGTAAACGGGATTCAGTTGGCAAGGGACAAGGAAAACGGTAATATTTTTTAATCCCAACAGAGTAGTAACAGAATATGGATTACGATTTAGTGATTATTGGTGCCGGAGTTGGTGGACATGGGGCTGCTATCCATGCCGTCGGTTGTGGCTTAAAAACCGCGATTGTTGAAGTAGCTGAAATGGGAGGAACCTGTGTAAACCGGGGCTGCATTCCCTCCAAAGCGTTATTAGCCGCATCAGGACGAGTTAGAGAATTACACGACACCCATCACTTAAAAAACTTAGGGATTCAGTTAGGACAAGTCAGTTTTGATCGTCAACAAATTGCCAGCCATGCTAACAATATTGTCACTAAAATTCGGGGTGACATGACCAATAGTTTAAAACGCTTAGGCATTGATGTCATTCAAGGTTGGGGAAAGGTTGCAGGGCCGAATAAAGTCACCGTTGAAACCAGCAATGGTGAAAAAATAATTACGGCTAAAGATATTATTTTAGCACCGGGTTCTGTGCCCTTTGTACCCCCTGGAATTACGATTGATCATCAAACGGTTTTTACCAGTGATGAAGCGATTAAATTAGAATCCCTGCCGCAATGGATTGCCATTATTGGAAGCGGTTATATTGGATTAGAATTTTCTGATGTTTATACCGCTTTAGGTTGTGAAGTGACGATGATTGAAGCGTTGGATCAATTAATGCCAACCTTCGATCCTGATATTGCTAAATTAGCCCAACGAGTTTTAATTACGCCTCGTGATATTGAAACCAAAGTTGGCAAATTAGCCTTAAAAGTTACCCCCGGTTCTCCGGTTATTATTGAGTTAGCAGATACTAAAACCAAAGAGGTTGAAGAAGTCTTAGAAGTGGATGCTTGTTTAGTCGCCACCGGACGCATTCCTGTTAGTAAAAACTTAGGGTTAGAATCGGTTCATGTCGAACCCATTCGGGGCGGTTTTATTCCCACCAATGATCACTTAGAAGTGTTATCTGGTGGTGAACCTGTTCCCCATTTATGGGCAATTGGAGATGCTACGGGTAAAATGATGTTAGCCCATGCTGCATCCGCCCAAGGAATTGCTGTTGTAGAAACAATTTGTGGGCGTTCTCGTCAAGTCGATTATCGCAGTATTCCCGCCGCAGCGTTTACCCATCCAGAAATTAGTTATGTCGGTTTAACCGAACCCGCCGCTAAAGAATTGGGAGAAAAAGAAGGGTTTGAAATTGCTACGGTCAGAACTTATTTTAAGGGTAATTCTAAAGCCATTGCAGAAGGAGAAACGGAAGGAATGGCTAAAGTGATTTACCGTAAAGATACGGGTGAATTGTTAGGGGTTCATATCTTTGGTCTTCATGCTTCTGATTTAATTCAAGAAGCCGCAAATGCCATGTATCAACGTCAATCTGTTCACGATTTAGTCTTTTCTGTTCATACCCATCCTACCCTTTCAGAAGTGTTAGATGAAGCGTATAAACGGGCTGTTGTTGGGGTTGGCGGTCATTAATTAATTGATCTGATTAAACCCCGTAAGGGCAGGGTTTTCCTGCCCAAATTTAAACCTCGTAGGTGTCCCCCTTGTCTTCTTGTCCCCTCATCTTCCCATCAAAGTTAAGAAACATCAAGAAATATTAACGGGAATCGTTAGAATTGATATAGCGACAGAATCCTGTCTGAGACTTAACGGCTGATTCTGTTGCGAATCAACTCGCACCCGCATCTGTCATGTTAACTGGCCCAAAAGAGGAAACTGCACAACGTAATGGTGAGGTTAAACATCCCGTTCAGTTTTCGGAAGTTCCCCAACGGCGATGGAAACCCTGGATTATTGCAGTGCTGGCGACAGGACTGTTGAGCATTCCCGTTGCGTTGCATTTGGTTAAAAGTCGTTCCCAAGTGAATCCAGATCTGATCACAGCCCTGACGGTTCCTGTGGAAGCGAAGGATTTAACCGTTAAAATCACCGCTAGTGGTGTGGTGCAACCTGTCCGCCGGGTGAACCTCAGCCCCAAAACCCAAGGGCGGTTAGCACAATTATATGTCGAACAAGGCGATCGCGTCCAAGCCGGAGAAGTGGTCGCTCGGATGGAAAGTGGCGAAATTGAAGCCCAACTCCAGCAAGCCGAAGCTCGTTTAGACCGTGCTCAAGCTAATTTAGACAAACTGCAAACGGGAACCCGACCAGAAGAAATAGACCAAGCCCAGGCTCGGTTAAATCAAGTGAAAGCGAATTTAGCTCAACTGCGAGCGGGAAGTCGTCCCGAAGAAATTGCTCAAGCTCAAGCTCGTTTAAGGGAAGCTCAAGCTCGGTTTAAAGACGCTCAATCTGGTAGTTTAAATGATGAGATTGCCCAAGCAAAAGCCCGAATTGATGCTAACGAAGCTGAATTAAAATTAGCATCAGAACGGGTACGACGCTATCAAGATTTAAAAGGAGAAGGGGCAATTTCTCAGGATCAATTAGATGAATATTTGCGGGATGAACGACGGTTACAAGCTGGACAAAATGAAGCTGAAAAACGCTTAGAACAATTACAAGAAAGTCGGCGATCGCAAATTCAACAACGACAAGCCAATGTTGAACAAGAACGTCAAGCTTTAAATCAATTAGAAAAAGGAGCTCGTTCTGAAGAAATTGACCGGGCGGAAGCTGAAGTGGCGGAAGCTGAAAGTAAATTAAACGAGTTATTAAATGGGACTCGTTCTGAAGAAATTGCCACTGCAAAGGCTGAAGTTGATGAAGCGAAAGGTCAAGTTAAATTTTATCAAGTGCAACTAGAAGATACTAAAGTTCGTGCTCCCTTTGCCGGAATTATTACCCAACGTTATGCCGTTGAAGGGGCGTTTGTGACTCCGGCGACTTCGGCTTCTGATGCCAGTTCGGCGACCTCGACTTCAATTGTCGCCTTAGCGAAAGATTTAGAAGTGTTAGCGAAAATTCCAGAGGCAGATATTGCTCAAATTAAACCCAATCAACCTGTTGAAATTATTGCCGATTCTTATCCCGATCAAGTGTTTAAAGGTCGAGTTAATCTGATTGCACCCGAAGCCGTTAAAGAACGGGATGTTACCTTATTTCAAGCTCGAATTTTGATCGAAACAGGAAAAGATCAACTTCAGTCGGGAATGAATGTGGATTTACGGTTTATTGGGGAGAAACTTAAACAAGCGTTAGTTGTTCCCACCGTTGCCATTGTCACCAATAAAGGTCAATCGGGGGTATTACTTCCTGATGAAAATAATAAACCAGAATTTCACCCCGTTACTATTGGTTCTCAAATGGGGAATCAAATTCAAGTGTTAAAAGGGTTACAACCGGGAGAACGAGTGTTTATCGAGTTACCCAAGGGACAAAAATTAGAGGATATTTTTAAAGGAAAAATTGATCAACCCTAGAAGTAGATTTAGGAAGTTTTCGGATTAGAATTTCCGATGGATATGAACTTGTACCTCCAGATAAATTGAGGGCGTTTTTATCCTTAATCATCGGGATTCTTCTTCGGAACTTTCGGAAATTTCAGGACTATCAATATCAGGAGATTCTTCAACTTCTGGGAAACTCAGGGTTTCTGGTATTGTATCCAGGGTTTCGGGTTGGAGCATCCGAATTTCGATTTGATCTAAACGAGGGCCATCAGTTGAAAGAACTGTAAATTCTAAATCATGATAACGGAATGTTTCACCGACGGTGGGAATTTTTTGAAGTTGATAAATTAAAAATCCTCCTAAAGTTTGATATTCTTCTGTTAAGGGTAAGTTTAAATCTAAACGTTCATTCAGTTCTTCTAAGTCTAATTGAGCTTGAACTAAAAAGGTTTGTTCATCAACAAATTGAACGGTAATATCTTCTGCTTCTGTGGGGTCAGAGCGATCGCCAATAATTTCAGCAATTAAATCTTGAATCGTGACTAATCCCGCCGTTCCACCAAATTCATCCACCACAATCACTAATTGTAACTGCGATCGCTGCATTAAAGATAATAACTCATTCAACGGAATTTGTTCAGAAATAAATCGCGCTGGGCGTACCCAAGGCGTAATTAAACTATTTTGAGATAATACCCCATCCGCTAAAGGTTTAGCTAAATCTCGAAAATCAATGGTTCCTAAAATATCATCTAAAGATTCCCCCATAATTGGATAACGAGAATGATTAGAAATCATCATTTCATTCAGCAATATTTGAAATGTGGCATCACTGGGAATAGCAACAATACTGGTACGAGGAACCATAATTTCTTCCGCCACCACATCCCCAAATTCAAACACATTATTTAATAATTGCCGTTCTTCAGCTTCTAAACCAATGGATTCACTGGATGTGGTAATAATTAATTGCAATTCTTCCGGCGTAACTCGTGTGTAGGGTTGTCCACTAAACTGAATTCCACAGAGTTGTAATAACCACCGGGTAGATTGATTTAAACTCCAAACAAAGGGTTTAAAAAAACGAGCGATCGCTAAACTCGGAGGAGCTAAAAACCGAGATAACTGTTCAGGATAAACTAATGCTAAAGACTTGGGATATAATTCTCCTAAAACAATTTGTAAATAAGCAATTAAGAAAAAGGCAAAAATCGGCAATACTAAAGAATGAGCGATCGCCTCTTGAAAAGCAGCAGGGAGAGGTAAAGGCGTCAGGATATCCTTTAACGTCATCGCCACCGTTGCTTCTCCAATCCATCCTAAAGCCAAACTTGAAAGGGTAATTCCTAACTGAGTGGTCGAAAGAAATAAATCGATTCGGCGTTGCAATTGTTGAACTGTTTTTGCTGGAGCATCTCCTTCATCTACCAGTTGATTAATTCGCGATCGCCTCACCGAAACCATCGAGAATTCGGCGGTTACAAAAAAGGCATTAATTGTAATTAAAAATAGCACTGAGAACAATCGCCCCAGTACATCTTGAGTTGTCAGAGTCATGAATCACCTTTTCAGAAAATCCAGAAGTCTATTGAGCCACTGGAATTCCTGACATCTGTAACTGCATTTTTTGGTCAGGATAATCGGTTAAACTCATGGTCAATTCTTTAGAATTTTCGACTAATGCTGTCGGAATTGTAACGGTTCCTGAATAGACTTTGCTATTGGGAGGTAATTGACCCGGTAATTCTTCAACACTCGCACTCAAAGCTCGACCCTTATCATCGGTAACATTTAAAAAACTATAAAGAAAGCGCACCGACTGTTGACTTTCATTTTTTAAATTAACACTTAAAACTAAAGAATTGCCCTGACGAGTCGCCTCCATTACTTCCAAACTCACCCCCCCATCACGGCTGACAATGGGAAACACCGATTTATTATTCGCTGATGCTGAGGCGGCGTTTTCAGTTTTCGGCTTTTGGGCTTGAGCAGAATTCGGCTTCTTGGCATTTTTGCCAGCACTTGCCACTTCTGTATCTTTGCCTTCCATACGTTTCTTGACCGTTGCCAAGATATCCTTTTCTTGCAGTAAGATCACGCCCTCATGGCGAGTGCCATTTTTACTTTTATTGGCTAAGTTGTTGGGGCGTACATCCGGTTGTGTAATTTCTTTTAACGCAGAACGACCCAAACCATAACCCCAAACCGCGCTGGTGAAGCCAGCCCCAAACATCATGGTCAGTAAAACGACAGTCAGAACAACAGTTGAATTTAGTCCCATCTCAAGATTTAGATATGATTTAACTCGCTATTTTAACGGCTAATGCCTTGAGGATATGCTATCACCTACACAGCCGACTCAAAATTTAAGCCGAATTAACAATCTTACCTGTGGGTATGGTATTCTATATATTGGAAGCGCCCTTGGCCGATTGGGGAGGCAGCGAACTCATAATTCGCCTTCAGACTGGTTCGATTCCAGTAGGGCGCACTTAAGTTATATCCTGAAATCTCTCACTGTGAAGGCGAATTACAGATTTTATTGACCTTGCCAAACATTTATTTTTTCCTTTACCACAATCGATAAAAGTTTGCCATCAGGGCTAAAGCTAATAGATAAACTATCATTACTACTTAACTCGCTAATAGCCTGCTGAGTTGCCAAATTCCAAAATTTAATTGTGCTATTATAACCCCCATCATAATCAGTTGATGTTAAAGTTGTGCCATCTGGACTAAAAGCAACGCCTACAACTTGTTGTTGATTAGTCTGAAGTGAAGCCAGAATTTTCCCAGTTGCTACATCCCAAAGTTGAATCGTTCGATCAGAAGCACCACTGGCTAAAATTTTACCATCTGGACTAAAAGCAATACTATTAACCTTTGTTGCTCCAGCTAAAGTGGCTTGAAGTTTTCCGGTGCTAACTTCCCAAAGTTTAACATTTCCATCGTTGCTGCCACTGGCTAAAATGTTACCATCGGGACTAAAAGCAACTGATCTCACTGGGGCTAAATGTCCTGTAAAATTAGCCAGTTGTTTCCCCGTCGTTATATCAAACAATTTGATTGTGCTATCCCCAATTCCAGCCACTAAAATTTTACCATCCGGGCTAAATTTTACAGAATGAACCCAATCAGGTGTTGTTAAAGTTGCGATTAATTTTCCCGTCTCAACCTCCCAAAGTTTGATTGTTGTATCATAACTGCCACTGGCTAATATTTTGCTACCCGGGCTAAACGCGACAGAGTAAACAGAAGATGAATGTCCTGTCAAAGTCATCCGTTCTTGTCCAATTACATCCCAAAGTTTAATTGTGTTATCATCGCTACCACTAGCTAAGGTTTTACCATCGGGACTGAATGCAACAGAACGAACTCGGTTTAAATGACCAATAAAGGAATGAATATAACTCGGTTTCACCCAAGAAACAGGGGTGACTGAGACTGGAACTGGAGATGGCTTTTTCGGCGGAGAAGGAACAACAGCATGGGTCGGGGGTGTGGTGGCGACGGGGGAGACAGTGACAGTGGGGGATGCTAAGGGTGTGGGTTCTGGCGTTGGAGTGACAGTGGGGGATGCTAAGGGTGCGGGTTCTGGTATGGGAGGGTTCGTAACGGCTACAGAAGGTTGCTCAACCGTTTCTACGGGGGAAGGATTAGAAGTTGTTAAGTTCTCCTGAGACTGAACATTCGCCAGAGCATCGATATATTTCCATAATTGAAATTTCCAGACCAGATATAAACTGCTTCCCATTCCTAGAAAAGATCCGAATAAAAATAAGGTAATAAATAACTTAAATCCTGATTTTTTAGGGGTGGTTTTAGGAGGAGTAATTGGTTTAACAGGGGTTTTGCTTTTTGTTTGTGAGATAACGGTTGTATTAATTTTTGGAGGTGGGGGAAGGGGTTTAGATTTAGATTGAGGGGGAATTTTTGGATCGGATACGGATTGAACTACAGTTGATTGAGGGGGTGGAACTGTTTTCTGGTTTAAAGCTTTTAATGCTGCTTCAGCAGATGAATAACGATCTTGCCAATCTTCTTTTAAACATTGATTTAAAACTTGTTTTAATTGAGGATCTTTTAACGGTTGCTTTAAATAGCTTTGCCATTTTTCTATCCAGCTATAACCTTGTTTTAACCAAAGTTCATGGGGGCTAACTCCAGTTAATAACTGAAAACAAGTAGCGCCCAAACTAAATAAATCACTGGCTGGGTATGCTTCTCCGGCTTGTATTTGCTCAAAAGGTGCATACCCAAAGGAACCTAAACGAGTTCCGATTTGGGTTGTTACTTTCGCGGTGGCTGATAGTTGTTTAGAAACGCCAAAATCGATTAATACAAATTCTCCTTTACCCCCTGAACGAGAACGTCGCATAATATTCTCAGGTTTGATATCCCGATGAATGACTTGTTTACTATGAATATCCTGAAGGACGGGAAGCAGTTCTAGTAGTAAATGTTTAATTTGTTTTTCATTCCAAAGTCCTTGAATTTGTAATTCCTGTAATAAGTTTTGACCTTCAATATATTCTTGAACTAAATAAAGTTGTTCTTCAACTTCAAAATAAGCATAAAGTGTAGGAATATGGGGGTTATTTTCACCTAATGATTGTATTCGTTGAGCTTCTTGCTGAAATAATTCAATTGCTTTTTTTAGAGCCCAGGTTCCTTGTACTTTCGCGGCTAACTGTTTAATCACACAAGGCGCATTTAACCGATCTAGATCTTCCCCGCGATAAGTGCGACCAAACCCTCCCTCTCCGAGAAAATCAGTGGGTCTGTAACGGTCTCGTAATCGTTCAATTAATTTTGTACCACAACTTTGACAGTAGGTTATTCCTTCTGGGTTTTCCGGTTGATCACAGGTTGGATTTAAACAGCAAACCATAATTTTAGCTCTGGTATTAACGTTGATTATCCATCAAAAGGAGTCTGGTCTCCTCTTCTATAATTATACGTTTAATGTTTGAACTTTATGCCATTCGATCTAACCTTTCTCAAATCCCCCTATTAAAGAGCGCTCGCTGATTCTTGACTAACTTCAATAAAATTGTTAAAATCAATATAATATTGAGGTTAAATTGCATAATGTTAACTAACTCTCCTCCCCTAATCACTTCGGTTAATAAAGTTAATTATGAAGTGGGGATCAAAAGACTGAAAAATGGGAAATATCAAACCTTTGTTTTAGACTATCCCAGTTTAAAAGCATCAGCTAATAGCAGAGATGAGGCCCTCCAAAAATTATCTCAGCGTCTCCAAGCATTTTTTAAGGATACAGAAATTATTCAATTAGAAATTGAAATTCCTCAACCTGAGCATCCTTGGTTACAATTTGCGGGAATGTTTGAAAATGATCCTCTATTTGAGAAAGTGTTAGAGGCTATTCAAGATTACCGTAACGAAATTGATGCCGAGGAGGAATAATTATGAATTTATGGGTTTTAGATACAGATCATGTTTCTGAATTTCAGAGAAGGAATTCTAAGGTTGTACAGCGTATTTATAGAATTAATCCCAATAATATAGCTGTTACAATTATTAGCGTAGAAGAACAAGTTAGAGGACAGCTAAAAGTAATTAACGAGATGAATAACTTGAAATCAGGTGATAGCTTAGTACAAGCTTATGCAAACTTAGGGAAAACAGTGAAATTTTTTCACAATATTCATGTCCTTGATTTTGATCAGCAAGCTTGTAACTGTTATACAGAATTAAAACGTCAAAAAATTAAGATAGGAACACAAGATTTAAAAATTGCTTCTATTGTTCTGTCTCAACAAGGAATTTTAGTCACTCGTAACCGGAAAGATTTTGAAAAAATACCGAATTTATTAATAGAAGATTGGACAGTTTAACCCTTAACTTTCTGCAATGCGATCTAAGCGTTCACGAATAGCCAAATTAAAGAGCGATCGCACCGACATCCATAACCCTAATATTGATAAAAGTAAGACCAATACCGCCCATCCTTGATAATTTCCAATTAATAAAATCGCTCCCGCAATTAAAGTAAATCCTGTCCAACAGATATAAATTAAACTTTTTAACGCTAAATTAATTCGTTTTAAGGCGCGATCGCTTTCCACAGACCTGACTCTAATTTGTAACTCGCCTTCTTCCAAACGTTCTTCTAAACGTCGAATTAAAACCTCTGTTTTACTCGGTTGTTGTAATCTAAATTTAATAAAATCTCGTGCTTGTTTTGCTAACTCTCCGACTAAATTACCCCGTTGTTGAGAAATTGTTAAACTCTTGACAAAGGGTTGAGCACAAGCGACTAAACTATATTTAGGGTCTAATGTTCTGGCTAGACCATCTAAGGTGGTTAAAGACTTTAAAATAAACATCATTTGAGCAGGTAAACGAAAGGGTTGCTGCTCAAACATGATATAAATTTCTTCTTTAATTTGATTAAACATCTGAAAATCAACGGGTTTTTCCGTAAATTCTTCTAATAAAAACTTTACCATTTTTCTCACGGGTTTCATATCAGATACAGATTCAATTAATCCAATATCAATTAAAGTATCTAGCACCACATCTGTATCTTTTTTTAAGACCGCAAAAAAGGCTTTAATCATTTGATCTTTGGCTAAAGCTTTGACTTCTGCCATCATGCCAAAATCATAAAAAATTAAATTCCCATCCACACTAACCGCAATATTTCCGGGGTGAGGATCGGCTTGAAAAAAACCATCCTGAAGAATTTGTTTTAAATAACAACAAATCCCTAACTGATTTAACCGTTTAACATCAATTCCATAGGCTAGTAATTTGTCTCGATCATCCGCTTTAATTCCCGGTAAATATTGCATTGTTAAAACTTTATGGGTGGTATATTTCCAATACACTTTAGGAACTAAAATACCTGGATAATTTTTAAAATTTTCTCGGAAGCGATCAGCATTTTTACCTTCTTTAATATAATCAATTTCTTGATATAAAATCATAAAAAATTCATTATATAACTCATCAAGATTATAAAGCTTTGACCAACTAAAATTCTGTTGACAAAACTGAATCATTCGTCGGACTGCTTGCATATCTAAATCAAATAATTGTTTTAACCCTGGACGCTGGACTTTAACAATGACATCTTCTCCGGTATGCAGTCTGGCTTTATGAACTTGTCCTAAACTCGCTGCCGCTAACGGTTGTTCATCAAAATCTCGATATAATGTAAATAAAGAGTTGCCTAATTCGGCTTCAATAATAGCAACGGCTTGATCACTACTAAAGGGTGGAACTTTATCTTGTAATTTCTCTAATTCTTCAACATATTCTAAGGGTAAAATATCGGCTCTTGTCGATAAAGCTTGGCCAATTTTAATAAAAGTTGGCCCTAAATCTAACATGGTTTTAACTAACCAACGGGCTCGTTTTTGTTTCTGTCGAGAGGTATTATTAGCAAGGCTTCTATCCCACCACAAAAAGAACATAAACAGTCCGCAGGCGGTGAAAACATCTAATTGTCTCGTTAAGGGAGAATATCGAGTTTTTTGCCAGCGAAGCGGTTTAGAATCAAGTTGAGTGAGCATGGGAAAGATTAGATAAGAATGAATAAAATTTGAGCCGTTAGAAATCAGTTTTTAGGATTGCATTACTGAGGCATTTATTGAGAATTTTCGAGCTAGGGCACTGCGGGGTAAAACACGCTGAACTTCTTCAACAGTTGTCGCTCCAGTTGTTACTTTTTCAATGGCAGCCATGCGAAAGGATAAAAAGCCAGTTTCATGTAAATAACGATGTAATTCTGTTAGGGTTCCTTCATAAATAATTTGACGAGTTCGATCATCTACAGCTAATAATTCTACTATCGCTTCTCGCCCTGAATAGCCTGAATAAAAGCAGTTAGAACAGCCTCGACCTTTGCGCCAACTGCTGGGGTTTGCTTCTTTTAATTCTAACCCTAAAAGGTCTAAATCTATCGCCGTTGGGGTATAAGCTTCGGCACAGTGGGGACACACGCGACGGGTTAACCGTTGTCCGACAATTCCTAATAAAGCATCACTAATTAATCCCGGATCAGGGCCGATATCTTTTAATCGAGGAATTGCACCAATAGCATCATTAGTATGCAAAGTTGTTAACACTAAATGACCGGTTAATGCGGCACGGACAGCAGTATCTGCGGTATCGCGATCGCGGATTTCTCCTACCATAATAATATCAGGATCTTGTCGCAAAATCGCCCGTAATCCCGCAGCAAATGTCATTCCTGCTCGTTCATGAACTTGAGTTTGAGTAATGCCGGGTAAAACATATTCAACGGGATCTTCAACCGTAACCACATTAACATTTTCTGTTGCAACGGCTAACAAACTATTATAAAGGGTGCTGGTTTTTCCTGACCCCGTTGGCCCGGTGAAAATAATCATTCCCTGGGGTTGACAGAGCCAACTTTTATAAATATTAAGTGTTTTTTCAGAAAAGCCTAAATCCTGTAATCCAGAAAAGGGATTTTCTTGAGGTAATAATCGAATAACGGCTTTTTCTCCCCCCACACAAGGCAGGGTACTCACGCGCATATCGAGGGCTACTTGTAAGTCTTGTTCAGAGACATAATTCTCTCCAATTCTACCATCTTGGGGGCGACGACTTTCAGCAATATCCATATTAGACATAACTTTAATTGCCACAATCACTTTGCGTCCAATATCCGCAGGTAAGAGGGTAATATTGCGAAGTAAACCATCAATTCGATAGCGAACTCTTAAGCCGTCTTGAGAAGGTTCTAAATGAATATCGCTGGCACGATTTCTTAAAGCTCCTGAAATTAAGGTTTTAATTCGAGTTAGCTGATCGGCTGCTTTTGATAGATATAATTCTGTGGTTTCACTAACATTTTCTGATTCTAATTCTCCCGTTAAAGGGTTAATTAATGGGGTGGAACTAATGCGATGGGGGTCAAGATTTTGGGCATGATACCAAGCGCGATAACTTTTGTCATCAATGGGGATAATTTTAATATCAGAAAAGGTGCGATCGCCCATCATTCTCAAGGCATCCATTGAGACTTCTACCGGACAGCCTAAATAATAACAATTTCGCCATAATAATAACGGAATCACGGGGGGTAAAATGTTGCGATCAGGAAATTCTCGAAAAAATCTGAAACTGACATCCCGATCTAATAATTTTAGGTTTAAAATTCCCTGGTCATCAACTAAATTTTTTAAAGCTTGTTCACAGGTAATACTTTGATTCCTCAGTTGTTGCCAAGCTGATAAAACGGGTGTGCTTGAAGTCATAGGGTTAGCTCTGGGATGAAGGTGATGAAATTTAAAGTCAAGTTGAGAAATACTGAGACACTAATCGCTCCTCTAAAATAATTATAAAGGGAAGGAATATTTTTTAAACTTTTTTAACTTCAATCCTTCTCATCTATATCAACAGGACACAATTAACGCATAATAGAGAATGAACTCCCATCGGGCACTGTTATTCGCTCAACTGTTAAATTTATGAAAGGACGCTCATTTCCTAAAATTTTAGTGATTGGTCTAGTCGTTTTGGGACTCCTGGGAATTGGGGGGTTTTATTGGCTGTCGGGTCAAAATCCCGCCTCCTTAGTAACAGGTAGCACAAAAACAGCCCCAGAGGCGGCGATGTTTGTTCCTCGAACTGCACCCGCAATGGTTTCATTATTAGTGAATCCAGATCGGTTAGAATCCGTTGGAAAGATTTTAACCTTTTCCCAAAAAAGTAATAATAATCGAATTCAACTAAACCCAATTAAAGAAAGTCTTTTAACGAACACAGGGTTAAATTATGGTCGGGATATTCAACCTTGGCTAGGAAATGAAATCACTTGGGCATTAGTTACCCCCGATGTAGATCGAGATCCAAATAATGGTCAACAACCGGGGTATTTTGTCGCTTTATCAACCAGAAATTCTCAAAAAAGTCAAGAAGTTATAGATCAATTTTGGCAGAAACAAGAAAAAGCCGGATTAGATATTATTTCTGATCAATATCGAGGAGTTAAATTAGTTTATCGTAGACCCTTTGAAGGGAATATTGATGATGCACCGAGTTTAGTCACCGCCATGATTAATGATCGCTTTGTGTTATTTGCCAACTATCCCAAAGTGATGAAAGAAGCGTTGAATACGGTACAAGCTAATCTAAATTTAAGTCAATCGGAATCTTATCAAAAAGCTTTACAAGAATTAAAACCCAGGGGAGTTGGATTTGGATTTTTTAATTTAGGAAATTGGCAATTAGTCACTGACCAACCGGAAGAATTTATTAGTCAACAACCCAGTTTAGCCGTATCTTTAGGAATTAACCCGAAAGGACTTTTAGCAGAAACGACATTAATTACAGCCCTAGAATCAGATACGATTAATCCTTTTCCTGCCTTTTCCAAACCTGTAGAAGCATTAAACTATATTAGTGCCAATAGTCCCTTATTAATTGCCGGAAAAGACTTAAAACAACTCTGGACAGACTTCTCAAAAATTGTTTCAGTAAATCCAGCTTTAGCAGAATTTGTTGACCAACCCATAGAGGGAATTAAAACCTTATGGGGGTTAGATTTACCTCAAGATATTTTTAGTTGGGTAACGGGAGAATATGCCTTAGCGGTTGTTCCTCATGGGGATGAAAACTGGGACTGGGTTTTTGTCGCCGAACGTTCAGAGAATGCGGCTCAATCGATTGAAAATTTAGATAAAATAGCGACAGCACAAGGCTATAGTGTGGGGTCATTTAATCTTAATAATAATACCCTTTCAGCTTGGACAAAATTAACCCCGGTGGTTTTGGAGAAAAAGGATAAAACGAAAACCCAAACCCGGTTAATTCAAGCTAATGCAAAAGGAGTCCATTCAACAGTCGGGAAATATGAAATTTTTACCACTTCTGTTGAAGCTATGGATGAAGCCTTAGAAGTGGCAAAAACGGCAAATATTATTACTCAAGATCCCGATTTTAAAGCCAGTCTTGAAGTCTTACCCCAAACCCATGACGGTTATTTCTATCTCAATTGGTTAACCAGTCGAGACTTTTTGAATCAACAATTACCTCTGTTTAAATTAGTGGAACTTTCCGCTAAACCCTTTTTTGATAATTTGCGATCGTTTACAATTAGTAGTAGCGATCGCGTGGGAAATGTTCAACACGCAACAGTATTTTTAAGACTGCGTTAGTTGATTCAATAAACCAAATTTATCGCCTTAATTTAGGAGCAAAAATTAAAGTTTTAGTTAAGAAATTCGATTTCTGTGTAAGTCCTAGCGGTGATGAAACAACAAACCCCATGTAGTTACGGACTCTCCTACATGGGGTTATTATTTTTTATGTAAAACCCCTATGAGAGATGGCTTTCTTCTGGTTTGTCCTTGGGGAAAATTTTATAGGGAGCAGCTTATATGAAATCTTTAAATGTTGGCTACACATCTCCCCCCTTTTTAAGGGGGGTTGGGGGGGATCATCTGTAGCGTTCATAATGGGATTTCATATTAATTATTAAACTGTTGAATTAATGGGATCTCAAGTTTTAGATTGATAATTTTAGGGTTTATTTAATGTTAATCTCCCTTTCCTAAAGCCTTTTGAATAATATCTTTAGTATCATTATCGGGGGGACGTTTTTCAAAATCTTTATGACTATAGATCCATAACACCTTAATAATTTTCTGTTCATCATTAAATAAATACATCAAGCGAATTTGTCCTGATGCCCCTAGACCATAAATTAATGAAAGTTTTCTAAATTGCCACCCTTCTTGAATAGGACAATTTTTAGGCAAAGGCTCGTTACGTGATTTAGGGAGTTGTGGATCACGAATAATTTCTTCTATCCACTGACTAATAAATTCAATAAATTTTTGCTTCTCTGACTGTGATTTGTATGATTTAACTATTTTTCCAAGAGTTCGTAGAAAATTTTCTTCTTTTTCAAGAGAGAAGGGAACTAAGCCAGTCATAGACTTCTCCTTGCTTTACATATTCAGGGGAACTCTTGGGGGTAAATGCTTTCTGAAGAAGATAGGAAACAATAGTTTTATAGTCAGGATGATTTTGTTCTATTTCTTCTAGCTTTTCCTGTCCTAAAGCTTTCATATCATCCTGTGAGATGGGCTCGGTTGAACGAGCTTCTTTAGGGAGTCCTTTACGCGCATTGATCCAAGGAAACTCTAAATGGGTCATGCCACTAAGATAGTAAGCATGATGCTCACCAAAATATTGCCAAACTTCCTCTAAAAGTTCTTTTTTCTCTTGACAAATATTTTCTAAAAAATCTGGCTCAGGAATATCTAGCTGCTGTGCTTCAAAACAGCTATAAAACTGATAAGCATTAGGACAGACAGGGCCATAACGCCAAGCCTGAATTTCCTCTTTAAATAAAGGTTGATCAAAAAGAGCTAAATGAAGGCTTTGAGCATAGTAGAGCAATTTTTGAACCTTCATGTTTGTCATGTCGGCTTCTTTCTCATCTTCATAAGCTTTGATGATGAAATATTTAGCGACATCAAGGCAACTCAACATAAGCCTCCCCCCTTCGGCATCTTTAAGCTTGCTGTTTTCATTATACCAACTCTCAAAAAAATTGTTAAGATTAAAGATTAACTGTTTTTTCAAGTGTGTGCTTAAAACTAGAAGCAAAGATGAAAACCGACTGAATAAAGGGCTAGATTTCAGCCTCTGAAGATTTGTCTAAGTTCACTAAGGGTAAGGCAATAGTTGGGTAGTTTTACGATGGACTATACACCCAAAAAAATCAAGATGGTGGGCATAGCCCACCGGAGAAGTTAACGATTTAAAACTTGTTTTAACGCCGATAATAATAACAGAACATTTTCAGGACGGCTATTATATCCCATTAACCCAACTCGCCAAACTTGACCCGCTAATTCTCCTAAACCATTGCCGATTTCAATATTATATTCAGTCAATAATTGACGAGAAATAGCTTTTCCATCTACTCCTTCAGGAATACGAACTGTTGTTAATGTGGGTAAACGATAATCTTCATGAACATGACACTTTAATCCCAAATCGTTTAACCCCTCCCATAATAATTTAGCATTGGTTAAATGACGATTCCAACTGGCTTCTAATCCTTCCTGTGCTAAAATTCTGAGAGCTTCTCGCAAAGCATAATTCATATTAATAGGGGCAGTATGATGATAGACTCGATCCTGACCCCAATATTGAGACAGAAGCGATACATCTAAATACCAATTCGCCACTTTGGTTGACCGATTTTTCAATTTTTCAACGGCGCGAGGACTCATGGTAAACGGCCCTAAACCAGGGGGACACCCTAACCCTTTCTGACTACAACTATAGGATAAATCCACGCCCCAACTATCTAAAAATAACGGCACACCGCCTAAACTGGTAACAGTATCAACTAATAACAAACAATCAAATTCTCGACACAATTCCCCTAACCCTTCTAACGGTTGACAAGCACCTGTAGAAGTTTCTGCATGAACCAGTGCTAACACCTTGGGACGATGGGTTTCTATCCCTTGGCGCAATTCTTCCAAACTAAACACCCGACCCCAGGGTTTGACTAATTTTCGCACATCAGCCCCATAACGGCCCGCCATATCGACTAACCGATAGCCGAAATACCCCATCACCCCCACTAACACCACGTCTCCAGGTTCAACAATATTCGCCAGAGTCGCTTCCATCGCCGCACTTCCCGTCCCACTCATGGGGATAGTCATGGGGTTATCGGTTTGCCAAGCATAGCGCAATAGGGTTTGTACCTCATTCATCAGTTGCAGAAAATAGGGGTCAAGGTGTCCGACGGGAGACATCGCCAAGGCTTGCAATACACGCGGGTTAGCATTGGATGGCCCAGGCCCTAGCAACAGACGGGGAGGAACATTCAATTCTGGAGGAATAACGCGATTTTTATCATTAACCGAAGGTGAAACTAAACTCATAAATTATTTTTGACTCAATACTATTATTGTGCTTTGACATCCGCCCCGGCGTAAACGCACGGGGATTCCATCTATTTCAACAAATCGAAAATCGATTAGTGCAGGCGTTTTGTTTTTAGACTTAAGAACGGGACTGACGGGGCTCGAACCCGCAACTTCCGCCGTGACAGGGCGGTGCTCTAACCAATTGAACTACAGTCCCTTGCTGTCGTTCTTTTTTTTGCGACAATTTTTATTATTACTGCTTTTTTTGAATTTGTCAACACCTCCTAGAAACTTTTTTTTGGGGGTCTGGATGGACTGTTGGCCAATGACCCAAGAAGGGGAAACGCTAGACTAAAGAAAATGAATCAGGAGCACTCAGGAGTGAATTTAGGGCTTAAACAGTTAGACGGATTAACTCAAAAACGACTGGAAACTTGGGTTAAGGAAGCCCAACGGCGGAGTCAATTGGGTCAATTACCCACCTATATTCCCCAATTAGCTCAGGTCAACCCCCAGGAATTTGGGGTACAAATCCTCACCCTGACCGGGAAATCTTACCAAACTGGAAACGCCACCCTCCGGTTTCCGTTGATGAGTGTGATTAAGCCGCTTTTATTACTTAATCGACTGGTGGAATTAGGAGAAGATGAGGTGTTCAAGCGGGTCGGTGTTCAACCTTCCGATCAACCCTTCAATTCCCTCGAACAACTTCAAACCGATGACGGATGGCCCCGTAATCCGATGTTAAATAGTGGGGCCATCGTTCTAGCCGCATTACTCCCCGGACAAAATGCCGATTCTCGCTGTGATTATCTCTGTTCTTGGTTAAATCAATTTGCCCATTGTGATCTCGTTTTAGATCAAGACATTCTGGAGTCGGTGCGTTCTGTTCCCAACCCCAAAAACCAAAGGCTGATTGCTACCCTACAAGCGTCCGGTTATATCGATAATCCTGATGTAACCCTCGATACCTATAACCAAATTTGTTGTTTATCAGCCACGATTTCAGATTTAGCTCAATTGGGTCTGTTATTAGCCCAACCCTCCCAGCCACAATGGCAAGTTTGCTGTCGTATGGTGAAAGCGTTAATGATGACCTGTGGGTTATACCAAGCATCAGGACAGTTTGCGGTACAGGTGGGACTCCCGACAAAATCGGGGGTAAGTGGGGCTGTATTATCGATTATTCCGCAACAAGGTGCGATCGCCTGTTACAGTCCCCCCCTTGATCCCGAAGGAAATTCTGTGGGGAGTTTATTTTTGATTCAAACAATGGCTCAAAGTTTAGGGTTAAGTGTGTTTAATTAGACTGAATCAATTGTCGAATTTCCTGAGCCGTTGCGGGTGCTAATAAAATCCCATTTCGATAATGTCCAGTGGCTAATAAAATATTAGAAAATCCGGGTAAATTGCCAATAACAGGAGCGGGAATCCCTTCAGGACGAGGACGTAACCCCGACCAGGTTTTAAGAATCGTTGCCTTTTCTAAAGCTGGACAAATGGCGATCGCTCCTTTTAATACTAAATCCAAGGGTTCAGGAGTCACTAAAATTTCTTGATCATTTTCAGGAAATTCAACCGTTGCTCCCACCCAATATTCAGCATTTCCTAACGGTACAATATGAACATCATTTCCCGTAATTACAGGTTCTAACCCTAATGTTCCTAACGGTTCAACACAACGAACTTGCAACGCTTGTCCCAAAACCGGACGAATTTTAATCGGTTTTTTACCTGAATTTTCAGTTTCCAGGGGAGAAATTAAGGGTGTTGTTCCTAACCCTGATGCCATCACAACCCAATCAGCATTTAAGTCTCCTTCAGAGGTTTTAATCCGTTGACAAACTTGTTGTTCGTCTGGGGTTTTTAATACTTCTAAAAACTCTACCGTTACACCAAATTGAAAGGTTACGCCTCGATGTTGCGCTGCTTCAACTAAAGTTAAGGTTAATTGCGTGGGATCTAGTTGTCGATCATCAGGAGAATAAACCGCACCGAACACTTTTTCTGTATTAATCTGAGGATAGCGAGTTTGAATTTCCGTTGGATTTAACCATTCTAATTCAAAGCCTTGGGAACGCCGTAAATTGATAAGATTATGCCATTTTTCTAATTCCTCTTCGGCATAACATAATAATAAAATTCCTTGACGATTAAAGGGAATTTTTTGACCTGTTATGGCTTCTAATTCGGGAATTAAGGTTTCATAACGTTGCATACTATACTGTCTCAGTCGCCAAGCTCGTCCTTTTGTTTTTTGGCTAATAATTCCTATTAAAACCCCTAATGAAGCTCCTGTTGAAGCTTGAGCCGGAGGGTTTTGATCAATGACTGTAATCTTTAAATCGGGATTTTGGGAAAGTTCATAAGCCAGGGTTGCCCCAACGATACCACAGCCAATAATAACGATAGAATTCATAACTCAAATTTTAGAAAATTTTACAATTTTACTACTTACATTCCACACTACAAAATATAATATATTAGATTTCAAACGTAGAGGTAGTAGAAATAGGAGCGCAGAGGGAAGTAAAAAAAAGGAGCAACGGTGTTGACACTCCTCGCGAATCAAGCGACGAGGATTCTTAAGTAGTCCAAATACGAACTCTTAATGGCGTAGTCAATGCACCACTACTGACTCCATCGAGATTTAATCCCAATGTTGCCGATACTTTA